>CAZGIA010000006.1:0-21131 GCA_964526075.1 uncultured Candidatus Saccharibacteria bacterium | reverse complement strand
TAATACTCGAAAATCTCCGAAGCGTTGAGAACACTGGCTCTATTTTTCGTACTGCAGAGGGACTTGGTGTCTCTAAGATTATTTGCGTGGGTACTACCCCAGCACCAGTTGACCGCTTTGGTAGAAAGCGAAGTGATTTCTCTAAAGTTTCTTTAGGTGCTGAGGAAATAATGGAGTGGGAATATGTGACTAATAAAAATTTACAGTCAACAATAAACAATTTACAAAAAGAGGGATTCAGGATAATTGCACTAGAGCAGAATCCAAACGCTGTAAAGCTAGCCACTAGTCCCAAGCCACTAGTCCCTTTTGCTCTGATCGTCGGAAATGAAGTAGATGGAGTATCAAGAAACATCCTTGATATGGTAGATGAGATAGTAGAAATCCCTATGCAAGGAAGGAAGGAGTCGCTCAATGTAGCTGTTGCAACAGGTATCGCCCTTTTCTCTATGCTAAAATAGATTCATGCTTAACCCATTCCCAGAACTTCTTAACTATGCCCTTTTTGCTCCATTTTTATTGAGATTAATTGTTGGTCTCATCTTTGTAGATCTCGGTTTTCTTAAATTCAAAAGTGAGAAACAACGTTGGTTGGCATCTTTTGAAGCTCTAGGTCTACGTCCCAGCGATTTTTTTGTACCACTTTACGCCACCTTACAGGTCGTTGGAGGTATCATGCTCCTCGTTGGACTCTACACCCAAGTCGCAGCCCTCTTCTTCGTACTCTCTACAGGAGCTGAACTCTATATAGAATGGAAGGCACGTGAGATCTTGAAACGTGATATGGTCTTCTACCTCTTAATCTTCGTCATCTCTCTTTCTCTCCTCTTCACTGGTGCTGGCGCATATGCTGTAGATCTCCCTCTTTAAATCTAGACTTAGGGTCACTTTTTAGTTATAGTTTTTTGGATTTAGTCTTATACACAGATAAATAGAACCTTGACTGTTATAATATTAAGGTACTCCCCTCATAGCTCAATGGTAGAGCAACCGCCTTTTAAGCGATCGACGAAGGTTCGATTCCTTCTGGGGGGACATGGCTGAATTTAAGGAAAAATGTGTTGAGTTAAGAAAACAAGGGCTTTCCCTCAATGAAATCGTTCATTTAACCGGAAGAGCAAAGACTTCGATTTATTTCCATATACGAAAAATAAATCTGAGCCACGAAAGGCAGCAACAAATCAAGGAAGCAAGGTACCTCCGAATTGCACGTTTTGCTGTCGAAAGAAAAGGTAAAAGTGAGAAGAATTTTAAAAGATTTAATAAATGGGATAAATCTACTGTTTCTCTACTAAGTCACCTGATGTTTGATGGCTCAATTACTACATCTAGCTGTATTTATAACAACAGAAACCAATCGCTACTAGACAATGTAGAAAAATGCATGAGTCTTATATATGATTTTGCACCCAAAAAATGGACCAACTCACTTACAGGAGTAAATCGAATAAGCTATCACAACGTAGCACTAACTAAATATCTGAAAGATAAATCTATCGTTTTATTAAAAGAAATATATGACCTGCCTGTTCCCTTAAAGAAGGAGTTTGTGAAAGCATTCTTTGATGATGAGGGGTGTATTGATTTCAGGCCAAAACGTAATCGCAGACAAGTGAGAGGCTACCAGAAAAATATCCCCATCCTTATCATTATTCAAACCCTCCTAGGTGACTTGGAGATTAATTCTAGAGTGATCAAGCCAAATGAAGTCGTAATAAGCGGTAGAGAAAACCTAAGAAAATTTCAGAAAGGAATTAACTTTTCAAATGGAGTCTATATTAATGGCAATCGCTCAAATTCTATTTGGAAAAAATCATTAGAAAAACGAGGTATATTAGACCAAGCAATAGCCTCTTTTAAAAATTAGAGTCTTAATAAAGTTTTCTCAACTAGCGTCTCTATCTCCCCCTTCCCACGACGAGCTTGGTGATAGCCGATCACAAGACTTTCAGAAAACTTCTCTATTTCTCCTGGTTTAAAGTTTTTCAAGAAGCCTTTGGCCTTGTTGTACGGAAACGGTTTCATCTCGGTCTCAGTCACACTTTTCGTATTTTGCGCAATGAGCATAGTCTTACTCTGCCACACCAATTTCCAGAAAATTTCCTCTGGAGCCATACCTGAAGCAAGCGCTTTCTGATACAACACCCAAGCATCTCTTTTCTTCCTTGCACCTATCGCATCTGTAAGGGCAAAAATATTAAATTCTCCTCGCGCTTTCGATCCAATCAAATCTTCATCTTCAAGTTTAGGAACCTTTACCTCTTCACCAAACAAGTTGGATGAATACATCTCCGGATGAATCTCCACTGGCTCCAACTTGAATTCCTCTTCTCCCGTTATTTCTTGTTCATTGTTCATCGTCTATTGTTCATTATTCATTTCTCCCCAATTCTCTCCCACATGAGCCTCAGCTACAATCGGTACCCCTCGACTGACGCTCGGGGCAAGCACCCCTTCCATAATTTTCTTAAACTCTCTCACCACTTCATCCACCTTATCCTTCTTCACTTCAAAAACTAATTCATCATGTACTTGAAGCACCATCCTAATTTCTTCAGATAATTGTCTTTCTCGAATGTACTCATCAATTTGCTTCATAGCGATTTTAATCAGATCTGCTTGAGTACCCTGAATTGGAGCATTGATCGCCATTCTTTCTGCAGAAGCTCGAATGAAAGGTAAGGGTGACTTAAAACCTGAAAAATAACGCCTCCTACCAAAAAGGGTCTCGGTATAACCCTTCCTCGCAGTCTCCGCTTTGATATGGTCTAGATAAGTAGCGAGCCCAAAGAAGGTTGAGAAATATTCATTGTAAAACTGCTGAGCTTCTTCACGACTACTTTTCAAATTCGTTTTAAGCGCATTCACACCCATGCCATAGAGAATGCCGAAGTTGATCACCTTAGCCTGACCCCTACTTATACCAATTTTATCCGCTACTCCTTTGTGGACATCTTCCCCATTTTTAAATATCTCTATTAACTTCTCATCTCCAGAGAGGATGGCGGCCAAGCGCAGCTCGATCTGAGAGTAGTCGAGCGAAACTAACTTGAAACCCTTCTCCGCTACAAAAGACTTGCGAATCGCCCTACCCAACTCAGTTTTATTGGGAATATTTTGAAGGTTGGGATTGTTTGAAGCCATGCGTCCCGTGACCGCTCCACATTGGATGAAGGTTGAGTGCAAGCGAGACTTCTTATCCAACTGAGTTGGGATAGTATCTATATAAGTACCCAGCAGTTTAGAGAGCTCGCGATAATCCATCACTAGATTAATAATCGGATGTTTGTCCTTCAGCTTCTCGAGTTCAGATTCTTTGGTTGAGAGCGCTCCTCCGGCAGTCTTCTTCTGACGCTTCTCAGCCAGTCCTAATTTGGTAAAAAGAATTTCTCCCAAAACTTTTGGCGAGTTGATATTGAATTCTTCTCCAGCATATTTCCAAATTTCTTTTTCAATTCTCGAGAGTTCTTTGTGATAAGTTTTTGAGAGTTCACCCAAAATTTCCTTGTCTACCCTAATCCCCCTAGCATTCATCTCCTCCACTATAGGTATAAGTGGCTTCTCGATTTCTTCGAAGACCTTCCTGACATTTCTCTTATCCAACTCCACTTCGATCACCTTGCGAGCCTCTTCCACCGTATTGGCTTTGGTGAAGTCAAAAACTTCTTCGAGAGTAGGGTTAGTAATATTGGAATCAATCACAGAGAGAGCCAGCGAAAGCTCTTTGGTTTCGGAGGCGGAAGCAAACAGATTTACGAATGGTCGAGGGGCTGAATCTGTCTGGGAGACAGATTCAGCAGAACCAAATATCTTTCTAACTCTTTCACTTAAAGTTCGGAAACCTAGTTCTTGAAACAGTTCCAAAACTTGATCGACGTTAAAGCTCACTCTGAATTCGGGAGGTAGTTCAAATTTTATCGGCGCATCTGGGCGAATAGTGGCTAGAGTCTTGGAGAAAAGCGCCTCTTCTTCGTTCTCTTCCAGAATTTTACGTAGTCGATCTGGTTTAACCTTCTTGAGATTTTTATAAATATTCTCTACGGTGCCAAACTGTTTGATAAGTTCAGTAGCTCCCTTCTCCCCAATCCCCTTCACCCCAATAATGTTGTCTGAGGGATCACCACGCAGACCCTTGTAGTCCACCAACTTCTTGGGCTCGAAGCCGAAGCGCTCGAAAACCTTCTCTTCATCATAAAGAATGGTGTCATTGATCCCTTTCTTGAGGGTATAGACTTGCACCTTCTTCCCATCCACGAGTTGCATAGTATCCATATCACCTGAGGCGATAATGATCTCAGTATGCTTATCCTTCTTCAACTTCTCCACGATAGTACCAATCATGTCATCTGCTTCAAACCCTTCAAGAGAATATACCGGAATACTGAAAGCCTTAAAAACATCAAGAGAACGTGCCAATTGTCGATCTAGATTTTCATCATTCTCCTTCCTTCCTGCCTTATAACTCTCAGCTGCTTGATGACGAAAGGTTGGGCCCGAGAGATCAAAAGTGGCCACAATATAATCAGGTTTCAAATCCTGAATAATCTTGAGAAGCATAGCGACCAATCCATAGAGTGCACCAGTGGGCTCACCCTTCACGCTACTAAATTCTGGTAAGGCATGATAAGCCCGATGAATAATGGCGTGAGAATCCAAGAGAACTAATTTTTTCATTCCCTTACTTTTCATGTTTGAAGTGAAGCGTCTTGGCTTCCTTAGGAATAAGGCCTACTACTTTCTCTGGCCACTCAACAAGAATAATATTGGTTGGATCTGCTAAAAGAGCTTCCCACCCAAGATGAAGTAGCTCTGCTTCATGCTCCAAGCGATAAGCATCAATGTGAATTAATTTCTTAAACCTATGCCAAGCTTGCCCTGAGCTTGTCGAAGGGTCAACCTCATAAGATCTCATAATCACGAAAGTAGGACTAGGCATGTTTTCTTCCACACCCAAAATTTTTCCAAACCCTTGAGCGAAGGTGGTCTTCCCAGCACCCAAGTCTCCCTGAAGGGCAATAACTGTAGCCTGACTCATAAAAGCATTTTAACATTTTGGTGCGAAAAAGGGCGGGTCTCGTGACCCGCCCTTCCATCCGACACGTACTTAATAGGTGCGTGGTGCCTGACACCACACATAGTTCCCATCGAACCAGATGTGGGTCTTGAGTTTTGCGCCGGCCATACAAAGCGTCGGCCGTGAGAGCTCCCCAGTACGAAGGTTGGTAAAGGCGACGCTCACCTCCGTCGCACGGTCAATGGACGAACTGCCAGTCACATTCTGACCATACGGTGTCTTGGCAATGTCCACCACCTCGGTAAAGGCTAAGGAGTTATTTGGAGCGATCTCTCTCTTCGCCCCACCATTGATGGCCACCACAACCTTGTCGAAGGTGGTGTTGTAGGCAATGAAGTCGGCATTGCGCTGTGTGTAGGCTGAACAGCCGAAGAGTGCAGCGAGCGAAATGAAGGCTAGGATCAGAAATCCTGCCCATAACAATCTCCTCATAACTTATCCTCCTTTAAAACTATACCACGATTAATCTGATTTAGTCAATAAGCCGTAATAAACCTTAAATATAAACGTTTTCACGCTACAATAAAGACATGATCCAATTTGACGAATCTAAACAAGAAGAACGAGTTAAAACTCTTCACAATAAAGAAGAGGAAGCTCTGGCCCAAACTTTGGCCGAACATCATGGTCTTCCCTATCTTGATCTTACTGTTCATTCTATCAACATTGATGCTCTTCGCATTATAAAGGAAATTGAAGCTCGTGAAGCTGAAGTGGCAGTTTTCAACATAGTGGATAAAAATATTCAACTTGCAGTGCTTTCACCGAAGAGTGATAAAGTACGAGTATTGGTAGAAAGTTTAAAACAAAGAGGTTATGAACCAGAACTTTTTATGGTCTCACACCAATCACTTCGCAAGGTTTGGGATCGCTACAAAGATCTTTCGTACTCATTTGAAACCAAATCTGGTGCACTTGATATCAGTAACGACGAGATTCTTGAAATGACAAAACAAGTTGCTAGGCTCGGAGATATTAAAAAAATGATAGAGGAAGTGCTGGCGCTTAAGAAAGCCTATCGCATCTCAAGAATTTTGGAAATTATTCTAGCTGGGTCACTTTCACTCAAGGCCTCGGATGTCCACATGGAACCTGAGAATACAAGTGTACGCTTGCGTTACCGACTTGATGGTGTACTCACTGATATTCTTCATTTCAATCGAGAAACATATGATCTTCTTGTCTCACGTATTAAATTGGTGAGTGAACTGAAGTTAAATGTAAAAGAGAAAGCCCAAGATGGTCGCTTCTCAATCAAACTCAAGGATGTGGAAATTGAGATTCGTACCTCAGTGCTCCCCGGCCCCAACGGAGAATCCATAGTCCTTCGCATACTTAACCCCAATAGTATTGCTGGAGAATTAGACAAACTCGGTATCCATCCAAAGCTACTTGAAATTCTCTCCAAAGAAATTAGAAGGCCGAACGGGATGATTCTCACTACCGGCCCAACTGGTTCGGGTAAAACTACAACACTTTATGCTTTTCTCAGACAGATTTATACAGCAGAGATCAAGGTAATCACTATTGAGAATCCGATTGAGTATCATCTTGCTGGTATTGTCCAAACTCAAACTGATTCTGAGAAAGGTTACACCTTCGCTGAAGGTTTGCGCTCAGCCTTACGTCAAGATCCAGATGTGATTATGGTAGGAGAAATTCGTGACTCTGAAACGGCTGAAGTAGCAGTCAATGCGGCACTTACAGGTCACCTCGTCTTTACCACTCTTCATACCAACAATGCTGCTGGATCCTTCCCTAGACTTTTGGATCTTGGAATAAATTCCAAAGTGATGAGTTCATCTATTAATGTCTCAATTGCTCAGCGTCTTGTCCGTACGCTTTGTGATAAATGCAAAAAGGAAACTACTCCAGATAATAACCATAAAAAAATAATTGAAAAGGTTTTGGCTAGTGTTCTAGATCCTAAGTATCTAGAAGGAGTTCAAAGGGAAAAAATCTGGACTCATGTAGGATGTGAAGAGTGTCATGGTATTGGATACAAGGGTCGGATTGGTGTCTATGAAGCTATAGTGATGGATGCCGAGATCGAAAAGGCGATTATCGGCAATCCTTCAGAACGTGATATCCGTAATGCCGCTTTATCGCAGAAACTTCTCACACTTGAACAAGATGGAATAATCAAAGTCTTACTTGGCATCACCACTATGGAAGAACTTGACCGTGTGGTTGATCTACAGTCTTCTTAAGATAAGAATTGTGAATACCCCCTTTTCATGGATAATGGAATAAGGCCTACTGGAAAGTAGTCTGATCGTCGAATCCAGGGCATAAATCTCTAAGCAACATTCTGCAAATGTTGCAGAACTAAACAATTCCGCTAAGGATAACATCAGTTTATCTTTCGATACACCAAAAATGTCCTCGTAGAAATGCCAAGCCGCTCGGGGGAGCACATTACTTAGAGATTTATAATCTGGAATGAGCAATCGAATCGATAGTTTAGCACAGATTATTTTAGATGTCAAGCAAAATCCAAAAGAATAATTCAAAGAAAAAAGCCCGAGAAGAAAGCTCCTCGCAACTTGAGAAGGCTCCACCCATCACTTATTTAGACCAAGAACTTAGACCTAGTTCTTGGTCTGAATATATTGGTCAGAAAACCATCAAGGATAACCTCAATATCCTTTTAAAAGCAGCTCTTGAACGTGGAAACCCTCCAGAACATATTCTCTTTTATGGACCTCCAGGTTTGGGGAAAACGACTCTGGCCCACTTGGTGGCAAAAGAAGCGGGTCGTAACCTTAAGATCACTTCTGGACCAGCTATTGAGCGTATTGGAGATCTCGCCTCTATTCTCACCAACCTAAATGCTGGCGACGTACTTTTCATTGATGAGATTCATCGTCTCAATAAATCTATTGAAGAAGTTCTATACCCTGCTATGGAATCTGGTGTACTTGATATTATTATCGGCAAGGGACCCTCAGCTCGCACCATTCAACTAGAGTTACCACCCTTCACTCTTCTCGCTGCCACTACTCGTGTTGCTATGGTTTCTTCACCCTTACGCTCACGTTTCTCTGGAGGAGTCTTCCGTTTAGAGTTTTATAGTGAAAATGAGATTGAAGAAATTTTGCGACGCTCTTCCAAAATTCTTAATGTCAATCTCGCAGATAGTGCCGAAAAAGAGATTGCGAAGAGAAGTCGCTTTACTCCTCGTACTGCAAATTATTTCTTGAAACGAGCTCGTGATTTCGCTCAAGTAGAAGGTCGCTCACTTGATAAGGATGTTGTAAGAGCTTCATTAGAACTTCTTGGAGTAGATGAAAAGGGTCTCACCCCTTCGGATAGGAAACTTTTAGAAGTGATAGGAGAAAAATTTGCTGGTGGTCCCGTGGGTCTAGGTACTCTCGCGGCCTCTCTTTCTGAAGAGGAAGCTACGATAGAAGAATTCAATGAACCATATCTTCTCCAACTCGGTCTTATAGAACGTACTAGTCGTGGTAGAGCTCTTACAGCCTTAGGTTATGAACATTTGGGTAAAAGGGTGCCAGCTAATTTACAGAAGAAGTTACTTTAAATGAAAGTCCTTGGAATTGATCCAGGTTTTGCTCGTTTGGGGATAGCGGTAATTGAAGACGAAGTCCTACTCTATTCTTCTTGTTTGGAAACTAGTAGTAAGACTCCTCATTCTGAACGCCTACGAGAGTTGGGTGACGGGGTGAGAAAGGTTATTAAAAAATGGCAACCAGAAGCTCTCGTTATTGAAAAACTTTTCTTCAATCAGAACACCACCAATGCCCTTAAGGTAGCAGAAGCTCGTGGAGTAGTGCTTTATGAAGCAGCCAGAGCAAGTTTGAGTATCTTCGAATACTCACCCCAAGAGGTGAAGCTCGCAATAACAGGTTACGGTAAGGCCGACAAATCAAGCATCACTAGTATGATAGGAAAATTGATCACTCTTCCCTCTAAAGAAATGTTGGATGATGAGCTTGATGCGATAGCAATTGGCCTAACTCACCTTGCCAGCCAGAGAGTAATCTGCTAAAAATAAGTGCATTCAAAAATGATCATTGGAAAGCTTTTAAGAATCTTCCAAGAATCATTTAAGATTAAAAATAATTGAATTTAAAATGATTGATGATGCAGAATTAAAGGATCCTCTTGAAGGAGACCTAGGTGAAAATTTGGCCAACGAAGATGACTTAGATCTTGAAGTAGAAGCTAAAAAGAAGAATAAGGATCTGATCGATGATGACACTGTCTCAGCAGATGATCTTGCCGAAGAGGAAGAGGAAGAGGATGTGGAACCCTTCGACGACGTAAACGAAACTTAATTCAAATCAAAACTCCGCCAATTGGCGGAGTTTTGATTAATCTCTTTCTATTTTAATAAAACGATGTTTCCCTATCCTATAGACTCCAATATCAATTTCTTTAATGGCTCCATCTTTTTGAAGGTGATTAAACTCTGTTTTAGAAGCCACTAAACCGTTTTCAAGAAGGATTTCTACTAAAGGAGTATTGTTAGTAATTTTTACAGTTAAAATATCTTCTGGTATACCTCCCTTAGAAAAGGTTGAATCAAAATCTTCTTGTGCGGAGACTGCGCCCTCTTCAGTGTGGTAAAGCTTAGTGACTTCAAAAGCGAGACGCATCTTAGCGTCCTTAGGATGTTCAGAAAGAATCTCTTCAACCTCCAACATTGGCACATCGGTGAGGCACTCGAAGTATGTTTTTACCAAATCATCCTTTACAGACATAAGTTTTCCATACATATCATTTGCTTCATCTTCGAGATAAATACAGTTTTCATAAGACTTACTCATCTTTCTTCCATCCGTTCCCTCTATAAGTTTTGTGGTCAATACAAACTTTTCCCGCTTACCATATACGCTCTGAAGTGTGCGTCCGGCAAGCATATTGAATTCCTGGTCTGAGCCTCCGAGCTCACAATCGACATCTAGTACTACTGAATCGTATCCAACCATAAGTGGGTAGAAAAACTCATGAAGAGAAACTGGCTTGCCTTCATTTAAACGCTTCTCAAACATGTCACGCTGAAGCATTTGCTGAACTGTGAAATTAGAAGCTAGGTCAACAATTTCCTTAAAATTAAGCTTTTCAAGCCATTCATGGTTGTAGCGGATTTCGATTTTTGACATATCGAGCACTTTTCCAGCCTGTTCCTTATAGGTTTTAAAATTTTTCTCGACATCTTCATATGTTAAAACAGAGCGTGCCACATCACGTCCAGTAGGATCTCCGATCATGGCCGTAAAACTTCCAACAAGAAAAATAACCTCGTGGCCGGCATCAGCAAAAGCTTTGAGCTTTCGAAGTTGTACTGAGTGTCCAAGATGAAGTTTGGCTCCGGTAGGATCTACGCCGTGATAAACACGAATTTTTTCTCCAGAATTAAGCTTTTTTCTAGCAAGTTCTAGGGGTATTACTTTTTCTACCCCACGAGAAAGGAGTTCTTCTATTTGTAATGAGCTTGTTGAATCTGCATCTTTATTCATATGAACAATTTACCATGTTCGGCCCAAGCCGTGAAATATGCTAAAATACAAAAAATGAGGAAATGGAAGTTAAAAAAACTCCACCCCAACTATTATATGGCTCTAGGAGGCATTGTTTTGTTCTTCCTTGGACTTTCTATACTATGGTTGGCTTCCTTGCGTATTCCAGCCCTTGAGAGCCTCAAGGAACGACGTCTTGACCAATCAACTCAGATCTACGATCGCACTGGCGAAATCCTTCTGTACGACTTCTCACAAGATATTAAGCGTGAAGTAGTAACCCTAGAAAGAATCTCTAATTATGCCAAAGCTGCCACTATCGCTATTGAAGACAAGGATTTTTATTCACACAATGGTTTTGTACTTTCTTCCTTTTTACGAGCTGTCTTAGTAAACGCTACCTCTCTCTCGTTTAGCCAAGGTGGCTCAACTATCACTCAACAAGTGGTCAAAAACTCAATTCTAACTAAGGATAAAACAGCAACTAGAAAGATTAAGGAACTCTTTCTCGCTCTCAAACTAGAGAAAGTGCTAAGTAAGGAAGAGATTCTCTCTCTTTATCTCAATGAGATTCCTTATGGTGGCACGGTTTATGGTATTGAAGAAGCTTCTGAACGTTTCTTCGGTAAAAATGCTTTGGACGTCACCCTAGCAGAAGCTGCTTACTTAGCTGCAATCCCCAAGGCTCCTACTTACTTCTCACCTTATGGATTACATGTGGATGAACTTGAAATTAGAAAGACTACTGTGTTGAATGAAATGTTTGCACAAAATGTAATCAATGAAGAAGAATATTACCAAGCTTTAAATGAGAAAGTTTCATTTAAAGAACGTGAGAATAATACCAACATCAAAGCACCTCACTTCGTCTTTTTCGTCATTGATGAATTAGTTAAAAAATATGGTGAGGATGCCGTAAGAAATAGTGGTTGGAAAGTGGTCACTACTCTAGACTACAACCTTCAAAGTGAGGCAGAAACTCTAGCTTTAAAATACGGTGAGATCAATCAAAAGGCTTTCAATGCCAACAACAATGCTATTGTCGCTATGGATCCACAAACTGGCGATATTCTGGCTATGGTTGGTTCACGAAACTATTTTGATAAGAATATTGGTGGTAACTTCAATGCTACACTTGGCCATCGTCAACCTGGTTCTACCTTCAAACCGTTTGTATATTCAGTTCTTTTCAACAAGGGTTACACAGACATGACCCTACTCTTTGATGCTCAAATTCAATTCTCAGCCAACTGTGCACCAGAAAATCTGATTACTGATGATAAATGCTACTCACCAGGTAACTACGATGATAAGTTCCGTGGTCCTATTACAATAAGAAATGCTCTTGCCCAATCCATCAACGTTCCAGCTGTCGAAGCTATCTATCTTGCAGGAGTAAGAAATTCAATAGAGCTAGCTGAAAATCTCGGTATCAAAAGTCTCACAGAACTTGACCGTTATGGTCTCTCACTAGTTCTTGGAGGTGGAGCTGTTTCGCTTCTTGATATGACCTCAGCTTATTCAGTCTTTGCAAATGATGGAGTAAGAAATGAATACAATCCCATTCTTTGGCTCGAAGATGGTCGAGGTAATATTATTGAAAGAAATAATCCATTCCCACAGAGAGTACTCCCAGAAAATACAGCTAGAATAATCTCTAGTATTCTCTCAGACAATCTTGCCCGGACACCTGGATATGGTCCAAACTCTCCTCTCTATATTGCCAGTCGAGATGTCGCTGTTAAAACAGGTACTTCAAACGATTATAGAGATGCCTGGATTCTTGGTTATACTCCCAACTTGGTTATAGGCGCTTGGGTGGGCAATAACGATAATTCAGCTATGGAGAAGAAGGTAGCTGGTCTTATTGTTTCTCCACTTTGGAGAGAGTTAATGGATAAGGTTTTACCTAATTTTCCGGTTGAATCCTTCATTCCACCTCAATCTGAGGATTATGCTTTGCTCAAACCTATTTTACGAGGTGAAATGGGTAGTAGTCCTCACTCTATTCTTTATTATCTAGATAAAGACAACCCACGTGGTCTTACTCCCACAAATCCTAGTTTAGATGACCAATTTGATAATTGGGAATATGGAGTACATCGTTGGTATCTATCTACAGGAACAACCACCCTACCTATATAAAATACGAGTAATTGCAATTTTATTCCCTTCTCTAATTTCTGAAAGAATTAAATCTTCTTTCAACTTAATAGCATTGTTTACACCACCACTTGCAGTAATAGAAAGTACACCCTCTTTTAAAGTTAAATTTTCAAGTGGAACAAGAATATCAACTCGTTTGTGAATTACACTCGCAATCACCTCTTTGGTATAAGTATTTTTATTTAAAGATAAAGAAAAACGTTTTAAAAGCTCTTTGAGATTCCTCATTTAGGATTGATTCATCGGCATAACTAGATAAAGGAAACTGGTATCCCCTACTCCAGAGATAAGAATAGGTTTAGCTTGACCACTAAAGGTCAATGCCAAACTATCAGGAATGATGGACTGAAAACAATCAGTAAAATATCGATGATTCACATTGATTGATATTTCTTCTCCTTCAATAACAGCTTCAAGATTATAAGTACTTTCACCTAAAACAGAATTTCGAGTCTCGATGGTAAATTGCTTAGCAACTGGATTTAATTTAAGAGTTAGTTGGTTAAAAGAATCGGAGAAGATCAAACTAGTTTTAAGAGAATTGATGAGATCCTGCTTTAAAAGGATGGATGAAGTTGTTGTCTGTTTTGGAATAATCTGTCTATAATCAGGAAAATTACCTTCAATAATGCGTGAAGTAAGGTAAACATTTCCGGAGCGTAAAGCGAGTTGATGTTCCTCAATAGAAATAGAGATTTCTTCTTCTCCACGATCAAAAATTTTGATAATTTCTAATGCATTTTTTTGAGGAATAAGAATTTGTTTAAAATGTGGCATATTTTTAATTCTCACTTTCTTTTCAGCAAGTCTAAATGAGTCAGTAGCAGCGAAGATCAAAAATTCTCCCTCATGAATAATAGCTATAGAAGAAAGTTCTGGCTTTACACTCCCTACCGCAGCAGCATAAATTACAGAACGAATACCAAAAACAAAGTCTCTAACAGGAATAGTAAAAGCATTATCATCTCCAATCTCAGGAATAATTGGAAATTCCTCACTTGCCAATATTTTTAAATTTGTTTTAGTAGAAAAAGTTTTTATTTCTACCACTTGACCCTTAGTAGTAAAAATAATGCTTCTGTCTTTTGTAAGAGAAGAAATAAAGGAAGAAATAACATGAGCTGGCAATACCACTACACCTGGTTCAGTTACTTTTACCGGGAGAGTAATAGAAATACCTAAATCCAAATTTGTAGCTTTTATAATCAAAGAATTCTGATGAGCATTAAGATAAAGTCCTGAAAGGACTGGTAGGGTAGTATTTTTCCCAGCTATCTTACTAGCTTTATTTAAAGCTTCTTCTAACTGGTCTCTAATGCATTCTATTTTCATATATAAATTTATTAATACTATTATCTTGTGGATGATGGGGGTAGTGAAAAGATGTTTTAAATAAACACTTTTCTAGATTTTTGATGGAATTATACTGGGGATAAGGACCAGAAACTTTTCACTCCTACAGACACTAACTGACTTTGGAAAAAAACTCAACTTTCTTTCCCCAAACTCTTCTTACACCAATTCACAACTTATCCACAGAACTATACAGTAAGAAGACCCCTAATCTGCCCTATTTCTTCTAAAAGTTCATGATTTTCTTTAATATCATGCTTTACCTTTTCACATGAGTGGATAACGGTGGTGTGATCTCTACCACCCAATTTCTGACCTATTGAAGGATAAGAAATATTGAAATCTTCCCTTAGAATATACATAATAATTTGTCTTGGTCTAATAACCTCCTTATGACGAGTTTTTTCATAAATACTTTCCTCTTTGATATTATAGAAATCAGCGATAATTCTGACCACATCTTTAACAGCTATCGTTTTTCTTGGCTTTACATTATTTTTTATATAGTTTCTAACATCTAATACAGATAATTCCTTACCCTTTAATTCTGCTTGGCAAAGTAGAGTGTTTACAGCACCTTCAAGTTCACGGATATTACCATTTAATGTGTGTGCAAGGTAATCAATCACTTCAGTTGAGAGGATCATATTTTGTTGCTTAGCTTTATTGGAGATGATGGCAATTCTTGATTCCTTATCTGGAGCTGGAATATCTACAGTCATACCCGCAGAAAGTCTGGATTTAAGTCTCTCTTCAAGTCCAACAATAAAGTGAGGGTGTTTGTCTGAGGAGAAAATAATTTGGCGATTGTTATCATAAAGGGTGTTGAAGAGATGAAAGAGTTCTTCCTGAAATTTCTGCTTATCTGAAAAGAATTGAATATCATCAACAATAAGTACATCATATTTGCGGTATTTCTCCTTGAAAACACTCATTTTTTGATGTTGTAAAGCATTCATGCAGTCTTGTCCAAATTGTTCTGAGGTCATGTAATAAACTTTTTTACCTTGAGAAGTATTTTTGATATGGTTTCCTATAGCTTGTATCAAATGTGTTTTGCCATGACCTGTAGAGCCGTGGATGAAAAGTGGGTTGTACATAATCCCGGGTTTCTTAATAACAGCTTGAGCGGCGGCATGAGCCAGCTCGTTGAATGGACCAATAACGAAACTTTCAAATGTGTAGCGTGGATTCAAATTGTCTTCCTTATTGACTGCTACTTCTTGGAGAGGCAGTTCGCGCATGTTCAGACTCTCTCTGTTTGGTCTCTCCTCACGACGACGTAACTCTTCTTTATTAACCACATATTCAACTGCGTGGATTGAATTTTCAAGATTACGCAGGTTTCTTAATATGGCAGTATGATATTTAGTTAACAACCACTCTTTTACAAAAGCATTAGGTACTGAAAGGACGACCAATCCACTATCCTCCTTAACTAGACGAGTATCTTTAAACCAAGTACTGAAATTAGCTTTAGAAACATTGAGTTCCATTTCTACCAGCACATTTTGCCAAAGCTGTTTAAGATCCATAGTGTTACGTGGGTATTATCATAGCGTCTTTACTTAGTCTATCAAAACTTGAAATATGTCTTGAATCTGTTTATAATCTGTTTATAAGTTGTTTATAAAAATAGTTTGACAACAACTCACTACATATGTCCACAACATTTCAACCCAAAAAACGTAAGAGAGCTAGAGCTCATGGCTTCTTCTCTAGACAGAAGACTTCTGGTGGTAAGCGTACTATCCGTGCTCGTCGGAGGAAGGGTCGAGCCAAACTCGCTGTTTAGCCTATACCTATTCGCTACAGCAAATGAACTTTTTTTCATTACGGATTTCTCCCAATGATGATGTTAAGATAATTATTTCTGTTTCCAAAAAGGTTTCCAAGAGTGCTGTGGTTAGAAATACCATCAAGCGTCGCCTTCGTCCAATTCTAAAAAAACTTCTTTTGAAACCGGCCAAATATCTGTGGGTGGTCAGACCAGAGGCAGAGAATTTGAAAGGAGTAAGGTTAGAAGAAGAACTAGTTAAAGTAATTAGGTTAATTAGAAATTAGTAATTATAATATCTAAATGTCTTATCTCTACCACACTCTTTTTTTCGACCCTCTTTATAATTCCTTACTCATCCTCTTTAGGATAATGCCTTGGGCTGATGCAGGAATTGTAGTGATTGTTCTCACTGTTTTAGTACGCCTCATTCTCTTTCCTCTTTCCAAGAAAGCAGTAATTACTCAGGTAAGAATGGCAGAAATTGCTCCTGAACTTGAACAAATCAAGGAACGTTTTAAAGATAAGCCCGAAGAACAAGCTAGGAAAACTTTGGCCCTCTATAGGGAGAAGGGTGTCAATCCTTTTTCAGGAATCTTGGTGATCATTATTCAGATTCCTATAATTATTGCCCTTTATCAGATTTTTCTTAACTTCTCAGAAGTGAGACTAGAACTTTTGTATTCCTTCGTTTCAGCTCCAGAGTATATTAATAGTATTTTTCTTGGTTTGCTTGATCTCACAGGTAAAAGTGTTGTAGTAGCCTTTTTGGCAGCTCTTTCAACTTATTTCCAACTTCATATTGCCAGCAAGGGTCAGATTATTCCTAAGGGAAATTCTTTCGGAGACAATTTAACTAGAAGCATGCAAACTCAGATGAAATATCTTTTCCCTGTGATTGTCTTCTTTATTTCATATAGTATTTCTGGTGTCATCGCTCTCTATTGGTTGACTACCAATCTTTTCAGTATTGCTCAAGATCTCTATGTTCGCAAAAGGCTCAAAAAGGTTTCTTAATTTTTTATAGAAGGCTGTGGAAGCTAGGAGATTATTTCAATCTTGTGGCCCAAAGAGTTTGATCTCGTTTGTTGATGAAGATAAGAAAATCTTCTTGAGGAGAAATTTTCAATTCAGAAACATCTAGATCCACATTGAATTTAGTTTTTGGTTCACTCACAACTTGAGCTGATTCTGAGGTGGTGTCGAAACGCCAAATGTAATCAGTAAAGTGAGTAATACCAAGATACCAGTTGTCTGGTTCCGATCCAGTAAGACCATTTAGAGGTGTACCACAGTAGAAGATGTTGCTGGCTTTGCTACTCCAAACACATTTCTCAGCCAGAGAAGCTGGTAGAATTTCAAAAGTAGAATTATTTTGAAGATTTTTGACAAAGAGTTTAGTCAGACCATTATCAGTATATGAGTACAAGAGTTTAGTAGCGCTATAATTAGCGATTAGTGTTAGTCCAGGTAATGGACCCAGCAGTTTGCTAAGGTTACCACCTCCTATAGGGAGTGAGTAAGCATATCCAGAGGCCTCAGCACTTCCTTTGGTATAAACGAGAAGATTGTTGCCAAAACGTCCAAGACGCCAGTTATTGAAGGCAGAGGTAAAGAGAGTGCGCTGATCTCCTCCGATGAAATTTGTGGAAGCAATACTTGAATTATTTCTATCTACGTAATAGAAGATATTATTTGCACCGGTAGAAACACTATTAACATCACCACGAAGATTGGTAACTGTTACTGTATATAGTGCATCAGTAGAGATTGATTTTGGAGCAGTTAGAGTGAGAGAAATATTTTTTACCAAATCGGAATTATCGTTAAGAGAACGTAGAAGCACACTTGAACCATCTGTTTTGAAATGAGCTTCATAAATTTTTGGTAAAGTGTTGTTGCTAACCTTTTTTCTTATAAGACCGGTAGTCGAACCAGTTTTGGGTAAGGATACTTCCATAATATGTCCAGTTCCTCTATCTGCGTATCGTACTATCGTCTCTCCATCTCTAGTGAAGACTGCGTATCCGGCTACAAGAGAGTTGGCAATACGAAACAAATCACTTTCTCCAGAAACATTTTGATCGTCGAATAAAGTAGTGTTACCAACAGTCTCTGTTGTAAATGCTGGAATATTGATATCTTCGCTTGATCCAAAAGGTGAATCCCCAGATGGACTAATTGGTATTGGAGTTTCTGACTCTTGCAATAAGAACCAAGTTACAAAAGAGAGAAGTAAGACTATGCCAACAATTATTAAACTTTTTTTCATGTTATTTGTAGTATATAGAAAAATGTTCTCCAGTGATTCCTGCGACATAATAGACTTGAGATCTTGAAAGACCTGTAGCTCTTCTTATATCCTCAGCTCTTTTCTCTGAAGTGGTTTCAAATTGAGCATTTAAGTTTACAGTGGAAGCATTTTCAATAAAGCGTTTGATATTGGCTTCTGTAGCACTACTGATAGTAGCATCAACACAACTTCCATTGTTGTGACAAGGATTTTGGTGAGTCCTAGTGGGTGGGTAACCCTCTGTTACAAATAAGGATTGTAATGCATGCAAGGCTACAAGCCTGTTGTTTAGTTCAGTTTGAATGGTGCATGGGCCTGGAGGTGCACAACCATCTGGGGCTGTTTTGTGCGGTACAGTAATCAATCCACAGTTTGCACAGGTTCCTGGTAGCCCAGGGGGATTAGTAGGTGTGTTGGTATCTACTCGAATAGGTAAACGATCGATTTTTAGATCGAATTTCACTAGGTTGGGGTTAATGGTATTTACTATTAGCCATGCACTCATTGCCAAGAGTAGTCCCCACAAAGTATTTTCGATAATACCCTTAGCTTCTTCCTTGCCTCCGAAAGCATCTGTCGATATATATTTGACACCAGCATAGATAAGCATAATGACAGCTAACCCTGTCGTTACAGCGATCATGAGTTTAAAGAGGCCTGGTAAAAATTTACTTGTATCTGTGGTGGTATCAGGAGCTCCACTTGGGTTGGTGAGTGGTATGGGAGCGAGAAGAGTATATGGAGTGGGGGCTGGTGGGGTAGTTTGAGCTTGAGCACTAGGCACACCTATAAACAATAAACAATAGACAATAAACAATGAGATTCCAATTTTTTTGTAAATTGTAAATTGTTTATTGTTCATTAACCTATTGTTCATTAATTTATTCTCCAAATTTTATTATAAAACTCCTACTCAACACTTCCATAATAGCTTCATTGTTGGTGAAGTTTAGGTTGACCAGAGCTCTACCCTGCCCCTCTTCTGGTGCTCTATAAGTAACAGAATTTGTGGTCTCGGTTGTATTGTTGTTGGCACTCCATTTGTAATTAAGATTAGACTCTGTACGGCTAAGAGATGAAGAGAAGAATGGGAAGGCAGTAAAGGTTACCTCTTTATTTTCTAAAGTATATTCCTCCCCAATTTCTCTATGGAAAATGAAGCCGTTGAGAGGATTGTTTTCATAAACATATAATGCTGGTGAAACTGGAGTTAGGGTAACAGAGTTTTCTGTAAGTGTTTCTCCTTCAGGAGAGATAATTTGTACTCTAACCTTAACAGGTTTTGAGAAGATAGAGTCTGAGAATCTTAAATTATTTTTACCTACACCTGAGGCACTACCCAAGACAGTCCCATTTCGACTCCATTTGTAGTTTAAAGTATTAGGATTGCCTAAACCTTGAGGAATAGCCATGAGAGTAACTTGAGATTGTTTAGACCAGAGCGAGCGTCCTTGGTAGAAGGGCGAAACGTATGTCTCTCCTTGGTAGAGGAGATCGACAGATTGAGCATGCGCAGAATTAATGAATAATAAACAATAAGCAATAAACAATGAGATTCCAATTTTTTTGTAAATTGTAAATTGTAAATTGTTCATTGTTCTATTTCTTTTTCATTATATCTAATTTTGCAATTCTTGCTCCCGGAACGACAGCTTCTAACTTACTAGTTAAAGCAATTCTCGCTACTGTGAAGGTGAAAGCTGGAAGAAGACTTAGACCAGGAATAAGTTCGATAAGAGCACCAATTCCTAAAACAGGAGCTCGTTTAAGTGAAAAGAAGTTTAACCCCTTCATCTTAAACCAAAGCCAAAAGGTTGGATAAGAAATAATAGGCACAAAGTAGCCAATAACCACTGGTGTAAGGAGTGCTTGGAGTGTGTCGAAAAAGAGGGCTACCCCTATCATGAGCCCTATGGTTGAGCTACTAAGATCTTTGTTCTCCGGCATCTTGGATTTCTTTCTTTATATTTTCCGCAGAAGTGATTCTGTCTTCGTTAGCATCTTGGCGTGCCTTCTTGATAGCTAGAACTTGTGATGGATCTGAAGTGATGATCTGATCTTCTGTATAGGAGGCGATATTTTTGATAGCGACATGCTTGAGACCAGCGAAGAAGATACCCTCCCCTACTCCTGATTCTAAGAGGAGATATTTCTCTTCGTCGGTGAGATTAAATGTTTTCTGGAGTTCATCAATAGTGGTGGGAGATTGCTTTAAAAGAATTTGGATTGAAGAGTTGGTGATAATGGGTACACCGTAAGGAGACTTCAAGAAATCTCCCACGTCTTGAGTAATAGTAGCCACACCAAGGAAGTATTTACGTCCACGCTTCACCAAACCCATTAGGAAGGAAGCAGTATCATCTGATTTCATCATCCACCACGCTTCATCTATTACCAAGAGACGTTTCTTGAGATCCTTTCGTATCGCGCTCCAGATATAGTGCATCACTATATACATAGCGATTGGCTTAAGCTCATCTTCCATATCACGGAGTGAGAAGACTACGAACTTCTTGTTGATATCTATGTTGGAAGGACGGTTGATGAAGCCAGCCCAAGTACCCTTGGTATATTTGGAGAGACGTTGAGCAAGAGATTCCCCTCCTTCCATACCAGTGAGTACCATTTCGAAGTCAGACATAAGTGGTGGTTCAATAGAACGGAAGTCTGAGTCAGCTGTAATATCCTTCAGTGCATATGTCTCCGTAATAGCGCGATCAATGATGGCATCTTCCTCAGCAGTGAGACCGCCCATCATGAGACGGAAGAGACCGACCAAGTTTATGATATTGCTTCTTAAGATATTGGCCGCACTTTCATCTGGTCCGGGTATAGGTAGGTCAAAGGGGTTGATATGGTGTTCAGAGTTGAGAGAAATTTTGAAATAACGTCCTCCTGTAGCCTCAGCCATGTATTCGTACTCGCGTTCAGGGTCGATTACTATTACTTCGGTATCAAACATGAGAGTACGGAGGATCTCTA
>CAZGIA010000005.1:27359-34722 GCA_964526075.1 uncultured Candidatus Saccharibacteria bacterium | reverse complement strand
ACACATTGAGAAAAAGATTTAGATCTAAGCGCCATTCGTGTCCACTTTGCAAACCAAATAAGACTGGTCACTCTTGCCGATGGCCTAGCAAACAGTTTAATAATCTCCGAATCTGGGAGAAAGAAAAACTTACTTTATTCAGGAACTGATTGAACAAATTTCTATTTAAGCAAGTGTTTCAGTTCTTTGGTAGAAATTTTGGCTTGATTTAATATCTCTCGAATTAACCACTTAGGTAAAGTGCCTGGATGAACAGGCACAGATGTCTGTCGGCTAGAATCAGTAATATGTTGTAACCTCACGTGACTACCGACTTGCCTAACTATTCGAAATCCTGCTTTTATTAAAACCTTAATCAGTTCCCTTGATCTAAATATTGGTAAGAAACTCATTAGGCAAGTTGAATCACACGAGACTTTGGCAATTTACCGACAACCTTTCTGTTATCGTCAATAATTATTTTATTTTCTCCTACGGTACACTCACAGTACAATTCTAGAGCTTCTTTGGCCATTTCCTTAGCTTTGGCAAGTGTGCGGCCAAAAGTAATCACCTGAGGCAAACTAACGCCTTTCACAAGATAGGCCTTATCGCTTTTACTAAGCCAGATCTTGACTTTAAAATCGCCATCTTTTGTCTTAATGAGAAATTCCTTCTTATTCATAGCGCATTTATATCATAATCGACGTCTTGGAGCAAACTACCTTACTCCAATAAACGTCAAAAGGGCGATCCTCACGGACCGCCCTTTCTTCATGCCTATTAAATTTTAATTCTAATATCCACGAAGACGATCAATCTTTCCATGCTGGCGGATTTTTTCATGAGCTTTGGCTTCGATCTGTCTGATACGTTCACGGGTGACGCCGAAAACTTTGCCGACTTCCTCAAGAGTATGCGTATAACCATCGAGAAGACCATGTCTCATTTCAAGAATTTTCCTTTCCTTAGGAGGAAGATCGTCCAAGATTTCACGAACTTGATCTGAGATAATACGTCGTGAAGATTCCTGATCAGGCGAAAGAATTTTATCATCAGCGAGAAAGTCACCAAGCTTACTCTTCCCTTCATCACCCTCATCACCAACTGGGGATTCAAGTGAAACTGTGGACTGATCAATCTTCTCAATCTGATAAATCTTATCTACATCGAGATTCATTTCCATCGCAATTTCTTCTTGAAGCGGTTCACGACCAAGATCTTGAGTTAGTCGACGAACCACTTGTTTGTACTTCGCAATAGTTTCTACCATATGCACTGGTACACGAATAGTTCGTGACTGATCCGCAAGCGCGCGTGTAATAGCCTGACGAATCCACCAAGTGGCATAGGTCGAGAATTTGAAACCTTTGGTCCAATCAAATTTCTCAACTGCCTTATGCAAACCAAGATTACCTTCTTGAATTAGATCCAGAAGGGTAAGATCGGGAGAACGGTTAGCATACTTCTTGGCGATAGAAACCACGAGACGAAGGTTGGCCTTCATCAAAAGATTCTTGGCATCTAGATCCCCTGCCTCAATCCTCTTAGCAAGCTCCTTCTCCATGGAGCCAGCAATAAGTGGATACTGGCCTATCTCACGCAAATACATTTGAATAGAATCATAAGATGAATCACTACGCGAATAGGCATACTTCCTACTTGTCTCCTCAACAGCAACTTCGAGTAATCCTCCACCTTCGAGAATGTCGATACCCAGAGTACTTAACTTTCCATATAACTCATCGAGAAAGATGATATCCGTTTCAATAGTCGGAAATTCATGCAGGATTTCATCATAAGTAACAAAGCCTCTCTCCTTACCACGAGTAACAAGGCGATCAGTACGAAGGACTTGATCAACCTTGTGCTTGGTAGACTTTACTCCACTTTTTTTAATTATTTTTTTCGATACAGTTTTTTTAGAAACCTTCTTTTTCCCAACCTTAGGATGAGACTTTTTAACAGTTTTTCTCTTAGCTGATTTTACTTGCCTCGAGTTTGCTCGAGAAGCGCTTTTTCTATTTTTTTGTTTTTTATTTTTCTTCATTCAAACATGAAATTTATTCTACAGTACTTTATTGTCTACTTCGATGGCTCGTATCTTCTTCAATACTTCTTGAACCTTGAGGGCGAGATCTTCAACAGTCTTATTATCTTTAGATCTTTCAGCTTGGCTCAAAACTACAGTAAGGGCAGTAAGTTCTTCCTTCAAACTCTCTTGCAATAGATGTCCCAACAACTCGGATTCTTCTTTCACCCATTCTTTAGCCTCGATCGCATCCTCGGGAAACTCTGCCAGCCAAGTTCGTACTTCGGTTAAACGTTCTTCAATCAGCTCTCGTCGAGGTGCTCTCCTACTTGGAGGTTGAACCACTAAGTGAGATGAGTTGACTGGTTCAGCCGTTTTCTTACTTCTCTTCAAATCTTCCCAAAGAATATCTTCTTTCAATCCAGTTTTCTGTGCAATCAGTGAGATGAAATGTGAGCGTTCAATAGCACTAGTAAGTAGAGCAATAAGAGGCAAGATCTTCTTCTCTATCGCCAGACCTCGTTTCCGCGAATCTTTTTCTACAGCAATTATTTGATTGAGGAAATGTTCAATTGCTGGCAAGGACTTTCGCAGGATTTCTTTCCAAACATTTGGATCAGTCTTAGCAATCTCTGCTGGATCCTTACCGAGTGGCAACTTCGCGATCTTAACCTCAAGTCCAAGAGTTAGACCTAACTCTGTCGCCTTCTCTCCTGCCTTCTCTCCTGCCACATCACCATCAAAGCCTAGAATGATACGCTTCGAGAGTCTGCGTAATCGCTCCAAATGTCCTTGAGTGAAAGCAGTACCACTTGAAGCTACTGTGTTCTCTACCCCCTCCTGATGTGAAAGCACCAAATCTACTTGCCCTTCTACTAAGACAGCATAATTCTGCTTTCGAATCTTCTCCTTGGCCTTATTTAAGCCGTAGAGCACTTCAGACTTAGTAAAGAGTACAGTATCTGGACTGTTGAGATATTTCGGTACAGCCTCTCTTGCCAAAGCTCGACCAGAGAAGGCTATCACTTCTCCATTACTATCTGAGAGTGGAAAAACTACACGATCACGAAATACATCATAAGGTTCTTTACCAGCACTTTCAGCTACTGATTTAATTAAGCCTGCTTTCACCAACACATCCTTCTTGATGCCTAACTGAAGCATATGGCTATAAAGCGAGCGCCACTCGGCCGGAGCATAACCAAGTCGCCATTTCTTAACGCTCGCTTCAGTGATACCACGCGAAAGAAGATATTTTCGTGCAATCTCACTCTTACTCAATTCATTTTCAAAAAACAAGGTAGCAATCTCTAGCACCTGGAGAAGTTCATCCTTCTCTCCCTTTATTCTCACAGCTTCAGGACGATTGGTGAGTTCTATGCCTGCTCTTTCGGCCAAACTCTTGAGTGCTTCACGAAAGGAGAGGCCCTCAAGCTCTTGAACGAAGGTAAAGATATCTCCCTTTGCCCCACAGCCGAAGCAATAGTAACTCTGTCGTACAGGTGAGACAAAGAATGAAGGAGTTTTCTCATTGTGAAAGGGACATCTTCCTTTAAAACTCTGTCCAGCTTTATCAAGCTTTACATACCCTCCAACTATTTCGCTTATTTCTAAGCGTTCTTTGACTCTTTGGACATCGTCTCCCATATAAGTTTTTCTTTATAGCCCCCTTTGAAACCTGTGCCCGCCGGGATAAGACGCCCAATAATAACGTTTTCCTTTAGACCCACTAAAGCATCTTCGACACCCTTAATAGCAGCCTGAATCAATACTCTTGGAGTATGTTGGAAGGAAGCGGCAGAGAGGAATGAAGCTCTTGAGAGTGAGACCTCGGTGATACCCATAATGATGGCATCAGCTTTTGCCTCTTCAAGTCCCTTCTCCTTCATTCGAATATTTTCTTCAGTCAGATCAGAAATCTCAACTACATCTCCCCGAGTGAAGCGAGTGCCCCCAGTCTCTTTCACTTTCCTACGAGAGAACATTTGACGTACAATCAACTCAATATGCTTGTGCGAAACCGCAGCACCTTGAAGTTCGTAGAGTTTGGAAACTTCATGAATGATGTAATTCTCTGTCTTCTCTCGACCAACGTAACGGAAGAGTTCGTCTAGATCTGCCGAACCGTCAGTAAGAATGTCACCCTTCTTCACTTCCTGACCCACACTCACAAGTGAAGTTCTCGCCACTGAAACAGTGTATTCATTATCAAGCTTTTTCCCTTTCACCTCACCCACTTCAGGAGTGATTGTAATAATGCGATCGGAACCGACGACCTTAATTTCTGCTACAAGACCATCGAGATGAGAAACCACTGCAGGATTCTTGGGCTTCCGCTTTTCAAAGATTTCTTCAACACGAGGAAGACCGGCTGTGATGTCACCAGCTGCGGAAGCCACACCTCCAGCATGGAAGGTACGCATGGTGAGCTGAGTACCAGGCTCACCAATTGCTTGAGCAGCGACCGTACCTACAGCTTCACCGAGCTCGATAATCTTGTTATTACCGAGATCAATACCATAACAATGAACACAGATACCGCTCGTAGACTTACAAGAGAGAGGTGAACGCACCTCGACAGAATTCAATTTAACAGTATCGATAGTTTCTGCATCAGCCTTAGTGACAAGATGACCTCTCTTAAAGAGTACGACACCTTTATCATCAAGAATATCCTGAGCAAGAAAACGACCTCTAATATTCTTGGAGAGTGGAATTTCAATCCCTGATGCTGTTTTCTTGAAAATGACAGTCCCTTCCTTACTGCCACAATCAAGCTCAGACACAATTTCATCCTGAGCAACATCGAAAAGACGACGAGTTAGATAACCAGCCTTAGCGGTATTAAGTGCAGTGTCAGTGAGACCCTTTCTCGAGCCGTGAGTGGTGATGAAGTATTCAAGTGGTGTAAGACCTTCCTTGAAGTTGGAGGTAATTGGGAACTCAAGTGAATCACCAGAAACATTTTGAATGATACCCTTCATACCTGCCATCTGGTTCAAGTTACCGAAGGAGCCACGAGCTTCAGAATAAGTCATGTCATAAACTGAATCCTTAAGAGCTAGAGTAGCTGGAATAAGCTTCTCGATTTCACCCTTGACTCCCTGCCAAATCTCAACCGAACGTGCAATGCGCTCATTTTCAGAAAGAAGACCCTCCTGATACTGACTGAGTACTTCAGCCACTTGAATACGACCCTTTTCCACAATAGCCTTCTTGCCATCAGGAATCTTTACATCTGTAAGACCCCAGGTTACTCCGGAGAGAGTAGCGTAACGGAAACCAAAGGTCTTGATCCTATCAATAATAGCGGGAATATTTTCAATACCGTAACGTTCGATAAGATTCTCTACCAATTCTGACATTCTCTTTCTATTCATTTCTGAATTGATGTATGGATGATCCTTGGGAAGGACATTATTGAAGAGCAATCGTCCCACAGTAGTCTCGAAAAGCTTACCCTCAAACTGGTTGTATCTCTCAGTTTCTGAAGGAAGGAGACTGATCTTGGCACGTAGGTCAACTATTCCAAATTCATAAGCCAGAATAGCTGCGTTGGGAGAGGAATAATAACGACCTTCTCCCTTTTCTCCCGGAATAATGCGAGTCATCCAATACGTACCGAGCACAATATCGAGAAGTTTAGCAGAGACAACTGGATCACCATTACCAGGCTTCAAAATATTCTTGTCTGCCGCCATGATTAGACGAGCTTCAGCCTGTGCCTCCTCAGTAAGAGGAACATGAACAGCCATCTGGTCACCATCGAAATCGGCGTTGAATGCTGTACAAACAAGTGGATGAAGCTGAATAGCATTACCCTCGATGAGAACAGGTTGGAAAGCTTGAATACCAAGACGATGGAGAGTGGGAGCACGATTTAGAAGCACGTACTTACCGTAAATCACTTCTTCAAGAATAGCCCAAACCTCAGGTATCGCATCCTCAATGAGACGACGAGCTCCTGGAATATTGTAAGCAAGTTCCTTCCTCAAAAGTTCAGAAATAATAAAAGGTTTAAAGAGTTCCAGAGCCATATGTTTCGGCAAACCACATTGATGCAGTTTTAGTTCCGGACCAACTACTATCACTGAGCGTCCAGAATAATCCACTCGCTTACCCAAGAGATTCTGTCGGAAAAGTCCCCTCTTACCCTTCAGGTTATCTGAAAGAGATTTGAGTGGACGACGTTGAGATTGGTTACCAGCAATAGAAGAATGTCTAATAGTGTTATCTATGAGAGCATCAACAGCTTCCTGAAGAATACGTTTCTCATTACGCAGAATGACATCTGGTGCGTTGATTTCCTTTAATTTTTTAAGACGATTATTCCTATTGATAACGCGTCGATACAGGTCGTTCACATCTGAGGTTGCATAACGACCACCATCAAGAGGAACCATCGGTCTGATAGCAGGAGGAATAACTGGAATTCGTATCAGAAACATCCATTCAGGACGGATACCTGAATTAATCATCCATTGTACAGTTGAAATCCGTTTGTTGAGACGTGTCATCTCAGTGGCAGGAGTTTTTTCGATACTGGCTTCAAGCTCCTTCATAAGTTTATTAAGATCAGTACTTTTGAGAATCTCGTAGATTGCTTCTGCTCCAATCCCAGCTTCAAAAATAGTGGGGTACTTCAGAGAAGAGCGGTGATATTCAACTTCGTTCAAAACCTTGCCTGGTAAGAGAGATTCGATATCACGCTTAGTAGCTAGTGCAAGTTCCTTAAGAGCAGTTTTAGACTTCTCATCTTGAAGCGCTTTGAACTTGGACTTAAATTCAGAATCAAGTTCCTTCAAAACTTTTTCTTTCTCCACTTCCAATATGGAAGTTACTATATAACCAGCGAAATAGACCACCTTTTCAAGATCAGCCACAGGAATACCCATAACCAGTGAAATTCTAGAAGGTACATTCTTCAGAAACCAAACATGAGCAACGGGTGAAGCCAGCTCAATGTGACCCATACGTTCACGACGAACAATCGAACGAGTAATCTCCACTCCACATTTCTCACAAACAATTCCCTTGTAACGAATGCCTCGATACTTCCCACAATAACATTCGAAATCCTTGTCTGGGCCAAAGATCTTTTCGTCGAAAAGACCGTTACGTTCAGAACGTTGAGTACGGTAGTTGATAGTTTCAGGTTTAGTAACTTCACCATACGACCATTCCTTGATACGCTCAGGAGAAGCAAGCTTAATCGAGATAGCTTCAAAGGATTTTGACTCAGTCTGAGTATTTTTGTATTGATTATTCATGGTCATATTAGTTTTGTTTATTCTTCTCAACCTGCGAAGATTCGCCCCGCGAGAACTTGTCCTGCGAAGATTCGCCCCGCGA
>CAZGIA010000005.1:9646-27259 GCA_964526075.1 uncultured Candidatus Saccharibacteria bacterium | reverse complement strand
CAACCTGCGAAGATTCGCCCCGCGAGAACTTGTCCTGCGAAGATTCGCCCCGCGAGAACTTGTCCTGCGAAGATTCGCCCCGCGAATCTTCGAGAACTACGTCAAGAGAGAGGCCGCGAAGATTATTCATAAGCACATTGAAGGATGCTGGAAGATTTGGTTCAGGAATCTTTTCTCCCTTCACAATAGCGTCAAAGGCGGAAGAGCGTCCGACAATATCGTCAGACTTGATAGTAAGCATTTCGCGTAAAGTATGACCAGCACCGTGGCCAAGAAGCGCCCATACCTCCATTTCTCCGAATCGTTGACCACCATTTTGAGCCTTACCACCCAAGGGTTGCTGAGTGATGAGTGAGTAAGGTCCGATCGAACGCATATGAATCTTATCCTCAACCATGTGGTGAAGCTTGAGAACGTACATATAACCAATAGCAATATCCTGATCGAACTTCACTCCAGTACGCCCGTCAAAGAGAGTAATCTTACCGTTCTTAGCCACTCCGGCCTTGACCAACTCTTCCTGAATTTCTCCTTCAGTAGCACCAGCAAAGGGAGGAACAACAGCCTGATAGTTGAGAGTGTGAGCGGCGAGACCAAGATGCATCTCAAGAATCTGACCAAGGTTCATACGAGAGGGCACACCAAGCGGAGTAAGAATCACATCTATAGGAGTACCATCTGCCATGTAAGGCATATCTTCAACTGGAAGAATTTTAGAAATCACTCCCTTGTTACCATGACGACCAGCTAGCTTGTCACCCACAGAAACATTTCTGAGTTGAGCTACTTGAATATAAATTTTCTTCAAAATACCTGAATCAAGCTTGTCACCTTTCTCACGAGAAAAGATTTTGACAGAAACTACACGTCCACGTTGACCTCCTTCCATACGCTTTGAAGTATCCTTAACATCGCGAGCCTTCTCTCCGAAAAGTGACCTCAAAAGTCTTTCTTCTGGAGTAAGCTGTGATTCCCCTTTCGGCGTAATCTTGCCCACCAGAATGTCTCCCGGACGCACATCAGCACCAACACGAATAATACCGTCCTCTGCAAGATTCTTGAGTTTAGACTCACCAACATTTGGAATATCACAAGTGGTCATTTCTGGACCCAACTTAGTATCACGTACAGAAATTTCAAATTCTTTAAGATCAATCGAGGTAAACTTACTTTTCTCTACCAGTTTCTCTGAAATGATGATGGCATCTTCGTAATTGGCACCACTCCAGGACATAAAGGCGACAAGCACATTTTGTCCAATAGCCATCTGACCATTGACTGAGGAGGAAGCATCAGCCAAGACAGTCCCCTTCTTAACCTTATCCCCTAAGTTCACCGAAGGTCTTTGATGATGAGCAGTGAAGCCATTGGTCATAGAGAAGTTCACCAATGAGAATTCATGTTCCTTGCCTTTCTCATCCTTAACCTTAATCATTTGAGCATCAACTCTTGAGATAGTACCCGAGACAGACGAATAGATCACTCGTCCAGTATCACGAATGGCAATCTCTTCGATACCAGTAGCCACCAATGGTGCTTCAGGTACTATGCAAGGAGTAGCTTGTTTCTGCATGTTTGACCCCATGAGTGCACGGTTGGCATCGTTATTCTCAAAGAAGGGAATCATCGAGCTAACGACAGAGAAAGCTTGATTGGTAGCTACATCGATAAAATGAACTTGAGCTCTCGGAGCTGTAGTAGGAGTACCCTTGGTTCTGACCTCAACTATTTCAGTCATAATTTGATCATTTTCAACAGGAGTAGCGGCATGAGCGATATTGTAATCCTCCTCTTCAAGAGCATTGAGATATTGAATCTCACCTGTAATCTTGCCATCTTTCACCACAGCATAAGGAGTTTCAATCATGCCGAAGTCGTTGATACGTGCATATGAAGCGAGACGAAGGATCAAACCGATATTCGGACCCTCTGGAGTTTGGATAGGACAAAGTCTGCCATAATGAGAAGGGTGCACATCACGAACTTCATAACCCGCTCGTGCACGAGAGAGACCACCCGGACCAAGAGCAGAAACAGTGCGCAAGTGCTCAAGCTCTTCAAGAGCATTGGTCTGTTGCATAAACTGCGAAAGTTGATAGGTGGTGAAGAATTCTTTGATACGAGCTTGAAGAGGTTTGGGAGAAATAAATTGAACTGGCAAAGTGACATCAGTATCAATAGTAGACATTCTGTTTTGAATATTCCTCTTGATCTGAGCCATACCGACACGAATTTTCTGTTGGAAGAGTTCCCCTACGAAACGAACACGACGAGAAGCTAGGTGATCAATATCATCATGAGTAGAACCGGGAGTGAGATTGAGATGGAAGATATGATTGAGAATCAATAAAATATCACTCTGAGAGAGAGTACGCCTTTCGATCTCTTTGGTACCCTCCTTGATGCCTGCTTTGCCGGTAGGCAGGCCGAAACGATTGTTGAAGCGGAAACGTCCAACTCTTGAAAGATCATAACGTTCTTTGTCAAAGATGGACTGTACAAACTCACGAGCATTATCAGCGGCAGCAAGATCGCCATCACGGAGACGACGATGAATCTCTATCGCAGCTTCATCTACCGTAGTGGTGTGATCCTTGGTAAGAGTTTTCTCTATGAAGTGCTTCGCTTCTGGATTCCCATTAAAGAGAGCAAGAATCTTCTCATTGGTAGCACTACCAAAGGCTCTTAGAAGAGTAGTAACCGGAAACTTCCTCTTCCTATCTATCCTTACGAAAACGGTACCATCAACATCAGTTTCAATCTCAATCCATGCACCACGGCCAGGTATAATCTTGGCACCGAAAGTGGTCTTGCCCTTAACCTCTTGAGAAGTGAAAGAAACTCCAGTCGAACGAGCAAGTTGTGGTACAATCACACGCTCAATACCAGAGATGATGAAGGTGCCATGTGAGGTCATAAGTGGCAAATCCGCCATGAAGATCTCCTGTTCCTTCTCAGTCTTCATAACCAAATTCTTCAACCTTACTCGAACCTTAAGAGGCGCCTCATAGGAAAGTTTTCTCTCCCTAGCTTCATATTCACCAATCTTCGCTTCAGCAAGTTCAAAAGAAACAAAATCAAGTTGAAACTTCTTCTCGGAGAAATCCTTGATGGAAGTGAACTCTTCGAAAACTTCTTTCAACCCCTTCTCAATAAGCCACTTGAAGGAATCTAGTTGTGAGATAACCAGATTGGGCATATCTGTCAGTGGCTTTCTGAACCGTCCGAAATATTTCTTAACCCTAGCTTCACCTGGCTGATTCTTGGGAGAAACGGACACAGATTTAATTTTATCCATGTAGACAGAAATTTGACACGAATCAAAACAAATTAGATCGAATGATACGAATAAATTCGTTAAATTCGATTATATTTGCGAAAATTCGCGTACAGTTATTAAATTTAGAAGCGTACTGCAATGACCCCTATTGCACACACTTCGAGGACATAACTCAATCGAGTCGAAGTAGGGAGTATACTACCTTATCCCCAGGTTTGGTGTCAAGAGAACGTAATGGTTCAATAGCTTGGAAACATTTATCTACCACCTACGTTATTATTGGCCTATAGGCAATTAATAGCGTATACGTTATCTTCTCACGATCGGAAAATAATAATGTATATAAAATTTAATTTCTCTTTCGTTTCCATTCTTCAATCTTGGCTTTGTGACCGGAGAGAAGAATCTTTGGAACTCGATAATTCTTGCCCTTGTATTTGAAGACTTCTGGACGAGTATAGACTTCTCCGGTTGAGATACGATTTTCCTCCAGAGAATCAAAATTACCAAGAACACCTGGCACTTGACGAGCTAGAACATCAATCATAAGCATTGCTGGTAACTCTCCTCCAGTAAGTACGAAGGGTCCGACAGAGACTTCCTCTACCTTTCCACCACCCGGATTGGCGGATCCGCCTGTTTTGGCGGAGAAAATCTTTTTAACTCTGGCGTCAATACCTTCATAACGACCAGAAACCAAAATAAGGTGCTTGAATTTTTTAGCAATTTTTCCAGCGTATTCGTTGGTGAACTGCTTGCCTCTAGGAGAAAGAAAGACTAGCTTATAGCTTTTAGCTTTTAGCTCTTCGAGTCTGAGACTCTTCAGAGTCGAAGACTTCTTAGTTTTGGAAAGTGCTGCAGCAATCGCCTTCGCCACAGGCTCTGCTTCAATGACAAGACCCGGACCACCACCATATGCTGGTCTGTCTACTCTCCTGAATTTATTCAAAACAAAATCGCGAGGATTATAGAAGGAAACTTTGATTTTCTTGTCCTCTATAGCCCGCTTCAAAATAGACTCACCGAGATAGGAAGCAAAAGCTTTTGGAAACAATGTCACAATATGGAAATGCATAGGTTAGGGGCTAGGGACTAGTCTCTAGTCTAAATCCAAATCTTCTAAAGCTTGATCGAGGTTCTTCGACACATTGCTATTAGCATTATCACTCACTCCCTTAGTGTAACCCATCACTGGTTCGCTGATCTTAAGATTGATGCGAGAATTATTCTTCATACCCACCACACGAAGTAGGATACGAATGGCCTTGGCGGTGTTCCCCAATCGACCTATCACCTTACCCATGTCTTCTCGATTCACATCGAGAGTCATAAGGACTCCCATCTCATCTACAGTTCTCTTGATTTTCACATCCTCAGGATGAGTAACGAGCGCTTTGACTACATATTCTAAAAATTGGACATCATCGTTCATGCTTGTGAGGTATTAGGAATAAACAGTAAGGGCACTCACCTATTCTACCACAGGGACTTTTTCGATTGGAGATTCTGTCACTGATTCAGTAGTTGGAATTTCTGTTGTTGGAACTTCTGCAACTGGAACTTCTACTGTTGGAATCTCTTCTTTAACCTTCACCACATTGTTCATTCCAACATGAATTTTCTGACCACGAATAATACCCTTCTTTATAAGGAGGTTATTCACCGTGCCAGTGAGACCAGCACCTTCTGCAATCCAGTGCTTGATGCGATCAGCCTTGAGAGCTTCAGTCGATTTGCGTGGATCATAAGAACCGAGAATCTCACCGAAACGACCACTCTTGGTGGAGTTCTTGGAATCAGTCAATACCAGTCTGAAAGACGGTTCGTGCTTCCTCCCCACTCTCTGTAATCTAATTTTTAGCATGGGTCCCAGATTATCATAGATTCCTCTCCGCTTCAAGAAATTCGTCCAAGTCGCCATCTAGCACCTTCTCCACATTGTGTGACTCAACCTCAGTCCTGTGATCCTTGACCATCTTATACGGATGAAGTACATAAGAACGAATTTGATTCCCCCACTCTATCTGGGTAGTCTTCGAGATATACATACCCTTCTCTTTGGCCAGCCTTTCTTCCTCTAAGAGTTTATAAAGCTTAGCTTCAAGTAGCTTCTGCGCCTTCTCCCTATTATGAAGCTGACTACGCTCAGAATCTACATGCACCGCTAAGTTGGTAGGAATATGCACCAGTCGTACAGCAGTCTCTCTCTTATTGACATTCTGCCCACCAGGGCCAGAAGATTTCGAAAGTTCAACCTTGATCTCATCAGCAGGAATCTTCACTTCATCCACTTTTTCAAATTTTGGAATCACTTCCACCATAGAGAAGGAAGTATGCCTCTTTTGCGAAGCATTAAAGGGGGAAACTCGGACCAGACGATGGACTCCTGACTCATTTCGGAGGACCCCATAAGGTCCGAAGCTCTGCGAAGCCTTGTGTGAAGTGGGGTCCTCGATATCAAGGGTGATGTTTCTAAACCCTCCATGATCATTTTCATTTTTATGTAGCAGAGTGTAACTCCAACCCTTGCGAACAAAGAGTTTGAGATACATTTCTAGAAGAATACGGGAGAAGTCTTCAGCATCATCCCCCCCTGCACCAGAGAAGATAGTCATCACAGCCCCACCCTTATCATACTTTCCTACCCCCTCAAGCTCATCCTTCAAACTCTGAAGCTCGCGAATAGAAGCTTGAGCCGAATCCTTGTTGGACCAGAAATCAGCCAAGGTCATCCTCGTTTCAAGTTCGTCTATTTTCTTTTCTATTTCTTCCTTATTTGCCATGAGCCACCCCGGAGGATCGAACTCCGGACCCCGACTTTACGAAAGTCGTACTCTACCAACTGAGCTAGGGTGGCTTAGTATTATCTTAATAAATTATAATCTTTTATAAAACGGAGCCAACAATCGGGATCGAACCGATGACCTCGTCCTTACCATGGACGTGCTCTACCAACTGAGCTATGTTGGCACACGAGGACAGTATAACAAAATCCTCATTTTGGGAAATAAAGTGCACTTGCCTGTTATACATAAGACAAGTAAGATGCCCCACTGGAGGTCCAAATGGATTCGCTCAAGGAAAAGTTGTGGCGAGACATCGGACCACAGCTACTCAAGTTCTTTTCGATCAAGCTTCCGTTGACGGCTATTTCAGTACTCTCGCTCGTAACCATCAGAAGAGAATTCGCAGGAGCCTTCTGGGCGCCTTGGATCAATAGCATTCTGACTCAGATCGTGGAGTTCTGGCTATTGCGCAATAGAGTGTTCCGTGACCCGGCCAAGGATTGGCAGACTATCAGTAAACAACTTGTAATCTTCTGGGCATGGGCAGCTCTTATGGCTACGATCGAAGGTATAGGCATGTACTATCTGGAAGCCAAAGAGTGGAATTACTACTTGGCCTATGTACTTGTACATATCCCTACCGGTACCCTTCGATTCTTCGGTGATCGGAGATTCGTTTTTCCAAGGCCCACGCCGAGCTCTCCATGAGCTCGGCGATTTCGTTTTATTAAAAATTTATAAAAAACTTATAACTTCTTCATAAACTATTGAAGACCACCATAACTCACACTTACGTTACCTACTCACTATAGTGAGAATGTAACGTAAGTTATGCTTATAAATGCGTGAGTTAATGGAGGATGTTAGAACTGCTATTAAACTTTCTTTGTAGTAATGACCCACTCAGCCTTACCAGGTAATCTATTTTGAAATCTAGCCACAGGTTTAGTGTTCGGAAGGTTGATCCATGGATTCATCCATCCTCTTTTAGTTTTTAGTAAAAAGTGACCTTCTGGAAATTTTTTTGACCGAGTTACAAAAACTATAGTCCCGGGCTTTATTATCTTCTTACCCCATGTTTTGGCAGTGCAACCCTTAGCTTCAATATTTACTTTGCTAAGAGCATCTACTATATCTTTATTATAAAATCCAGAGGTTTTATCCTTTACAATCCCATTCTTAAAAAATCTTCTCATTTCTTTGTATGAGAGATTAGCAAGTGATGCGACACAAGCGATTCCACAACCCATGGGTGCTTCTTGGTGGACAGCCTTCATACTAAAAAGTATATCAAATTCCTAAACTATTGAGGAATACTAGAATCCACACTTACGTTACCTACTCACTATAGTGAGATTGTAACGTAAGTTATGCTCTTGAATGTACGAGTACGAGTGATCCCCTTTCGCTAAAGCTTCAGCGGGACACAGTGGGACTTGGTCAGGTGTATCCGCCTACTGGCGGATCGCACGACCCTGCCTCCCTCGCCCCTGCTCGGTCCGGCGTTCAAGTCCCAGGTGCTCTCGCAAGCAGAAATGAAAAAGCTCTGGCACAAGCCAGGCTTATTTCATTTTGCGCGAGTGATGGGACTTGAACCCACGGCCTCGTCCGTGACAGGGACGCGCTCTAACCAGCTGAGCTACACCCGCAATGAATTACAAATTAACAGATTTTTAGCACTTTATCAATTTGGTGTCGGCGGAAGGACTTGGCCACATATAAAACTCTGCTGAGTTTTTATGCGGCCCCGCCTCGAAGCCAAGCTTCTCCGGCTTGCAAGTCCTTCCGCAATAAATTCTTGTGTCGGCGGAAGGACTTGGCCACATATAAAACTCTGCTGAGTTTTTATGCGGCCCCGCCTCGAAGCCAAGCTTCTCCGGCTTGCAAGTCCTTCCGCAATAAATTCTTGTGTCGGCGGAAGGACTTGCACCTTCGACCTTGGGCTTATGAGTCCCACGCTCTAACTACCTGAGCTACGCCGACTTCGACTAGTGAGGAATAAAGAGGAGCTTGCTCATTCTTTCATTCCGAGCAACGTCGAAGCAGGCTGAAAGCCTACAATGGCGCACTCGTACCCACTATAATACGAAAAAGGCCTACACTCAATGCAGGACCTTTTTCGTAATTGTTGCGGGACCAGGACTTGCACCTGGGTCTGGAGGTTATGAGCCTCCCGAGATACTGCTTCTCCATCCCGCTATCACTGTAGACGATCTATACATTTCCCCGTTTACAGGATTTGAATTATACCCGTAATTCTCTATTTCGCAATCTTAAACCACCCCAAACTCTCTAAACACTTCTTCAAAAAGTTTAATCACTCGACGTGTTTCTCGCTCCGAAAGATCAAAATCTTGTCCGGAGTGAGCAATCCTATTCCTAATCTTATGTGCCTCCCATGCCAGATCAAGTGTGAGCATATCCGTAGGATCTACAGCTTTAAGCTTCTCCCCCACTCCTTCTCCCTGATACTCCAAGTCTGTCAGAAGTTCATCAAGCATGATATCAGCTTCGATAATAGCTAGACGCCATTCAGCTGGATTTTCTGAATGAGCATGAGCCAAGATCTTGACCCATTTCTCGTTCTCCTTACTTTCTGTATTCTCACCATCTAGAGAAACTTCCTCGAGTGAATGACCAAAAACTTTTTCCTCTTCCTTCCCTATACCTCGTAATTTCATAAAACTATAAATACAAATACAAATAGAAACGAATGCAAGCACTAAAGCTAGCCCCTTCCAAATTGACCAATAATGTAGAAGTGAGAAAAGTATTTTCTGCCACAAAGAGCCGGCCACAGAATGTTCAAGTGAATTCCAAAAGTTAAGAAAACGATTGATCAAAATACTGATGAGAAATAACCCAGGTAAAAGGAAATAAATTACTTCTTTATGATGATCCTTGTGGAAGAGACCACTTTCCCCACTTGGAACAGGTTTCTTTTGGTCATCAGCCATATAGGTTAATTATCAATTTAAAATTTACAATTTTCAATAGGACTCTCCCATAAATTCCTTGCCAGCCACAAAGAGGTTATCCTCTCTACCCAAATCTGCGGTCAATTCAATACCTAGAGGCAATACCCCTACGAAGCCTGAAGGCAAGGATAAAGCTGGGCAACCACTGATATTGGCATGCACAGTGAAGATATCCTCAAGATACATTTCCAAGGGATCTTGAGACTTCTCCCCCACCTTCCAAGCTGGAGAGGGGGTTGTGGGAGTAAGCATAAGATCCACATCTTGAAATAATGCTCTGAGTTCTTCAGTAATCAACTTTCTGGCCTCAAGAGCTTTACCATAATATGCATCATAGTAACCACTAGAGAGCACATAAGTCCCGAGAATTATCCTCCTTCTCACTTCAGGACCCAAGCCCTCTCCTCTGGTTTCAAAATAATCATCAACTCCATCCTGACCATTCTTGTACAAACCATACTTCACACCATCAAAGCGAGCTAAGTTGGACGAAGCTTCGGCAGGCATAATGATGTAGTAAACAGACAAGGCATATTTAAGGTTCGATAGGTCAACTTCTTTGACCTTGTAACCCAAGGATTTAAATTTCTCTACTGCCTTATTGAAATTCTGCTTCACTTCCTCACTCACTCCTTCACTCTCTACGAAAGCTTTCGGCACAGCAATAGTCTTAGAAAATTTTTTAACTATCAGATAAGTACTCTCAGAAATAGTAGTGCTATCAAGTGGGTCGTTCCCAGAAATAATACGATATATCAACTCTACATCTCCCACAGTTTTGGCAAAAGGACCTATTTGATCAAGTGAAGAAGACATAGCGATCAAGCCAGAACGCGAGACTCGACCATAAGTAGGTTTTAATCCTACCACTCCACAAAGAGCGGCTGGTTGTCTAATAGAACCTCCTGTATCAGAACCTAAAGCAACAGGAACCAGATCTGCTCCCACTGCTGAAGCCGAACCTCCAGAACTTCCCCCAGCGACACGTTCTAAATCATATGGATTCCTTGTTGCGCCGAAGGCAGAATTTTCGGTAGAGCTTCCCATCGCGAATTCATCACAATTAGTACGCCCAACAATCACCGCCCCAGCATCCTTCAATCTTTTGATCACGCTGGCATCATAGCTAGCAATATAATTTTCCAAAATTTTCGATCCAGCAGAAGCTTTATGATCTTTGAAGAGAATATTATCCTTAATCGCAATAGGCATACCATAGAGTGGAGCCTTATCCTTGGCCACTTCAAATTGCTCAAATACATCATCAAAAACCTCAAGAAAAGCATTTAACTTAATATTTTCACTCTTGATCTTATCAAGGCAAATTTGAATTTGTTCTCTAGTAGCCATTAGAGTATTTTCTTGACCACCACATAATCTCCTTCTCGTGCCGGCACTTGGCCTAAAATTTCTTTTGTATAAATCCCCGACTCATGTCCCTTACCATCTTCTCTCATTACATTGTGTACTGGAAACTCGTCAACCTGTGAGGTTGACGAGTTTCTTTTATCTGACTTGCTCAACTTCTTAACTTCTTTTACTTCTCCAACATATTTTAAAATTGATTCAAATTCGTGAGACAGATTCTCCGCTTCTTTCTCTAGAAGTTTAATTCTGGCAAGTTTAGCAAGATTCAAAACCTGTATCTTATCCATATTAAGGGCATTTTAACACACTTCGACAGGCTCAGTGTGTCCTGAGTAAAATCGAACGGACACAAAAAAACCGGGCGGTGCTGGGAGCTCCGCCCGGTGTCGCTTGAGTGAGATTCGTTCCTCCTCGCTGTGCAGCGGGAAGGGAAAGTTGTCCTCTCTCAGAAGCGACTAGCCTGAAATGCTAAAGCACAAGATTGCACAGCTTTGGCCACCGAAGGTGGCCGCCCCTTTTCCTGTTCTTCAGGATCTCAGGCATCCTCCCTGACGAACTGCCTCATCACACGAAGTTCCCTTCCTTCAGCGGTTGTAATAACGAACCGCCTCTGGTCTGGATCTACCCCATGGATCTTCACGATCTGACCATGAATCACCGGCGGGCATCTTAACTTGAGACGATCCGGAAGCTCCACTCGACCAATTCGTTGCGACGAATTTTGCATATCTCACCTACTTTCTCTATTATCAATATACTCTCTTAGAGAAACTATTCAAGCATTGAAAGAAACTTCTCTTCGTTTAAAATTTTGATACCCAATTGTCTAGCTTTGATAAATTTTTCTCCAGGATCATTTCCAGCGATAAGATAGTCAGTATTCTTTGAAATAGAAGTAGAAACTTCCCCACCCAGGGTTCGAATTCTTTCCTTAGCCTCTTCTCTAGCGAGACCAAGAGTGCCTGTGAGTACAAAGACTAGCCCCTCCAATTTGTCCGAAGCTCGGCTTAAAACATTTTGAATACTGACTTGTTTTAACAGTCTTTCATACAGTTTCCGATTTTCCTTATCTTTAAACCATTCAAGCACCGCTTTTGCTACTATCGGACCCACACCCTCAATAGCTTGAAGCTCTATCTCTGAAGCTTTCATAAACTTATCTATATTTCCAAAGTGATTGGCTAGATCTCTAGCTGTTGCCTCTCCCACCTGAGGTATAGAAAGTCCGAGAATAAAGCGTGGCAGAGTTACCTTCCTAGCTTTCTCAATGGCATTTAGAAGATTTGAAACAGATTTCTCACCGAAACGCTCCAGAATTTCTAGATCACCTCGTTTCAAGGTAAAAATATCATCAAAATTCGCTATCAATCCTTCTTCCATAAGTTGCTTGACCAACTTCTTACCAAGTCCATCAATGTCGAAAACTTGGCGCGAAACAAAGTACTCAAGCTTCCTCTTCTGTTGTTCAAAAGAGTTTTTTTCCACACAACGATAAGCGACCTGAGATGGAACTCGTTCAATACGACCATCTCCACCACAAGGTGGAAAATGTGTCGGAAACTTAAAAATCTTCTCTCTCCCATTTCTTAATTCTGTCACAACTCTCACTATCTCTGGGATAACATCCCCCGCCTTTTGCAATACCACAGTATCACCAATACGAATATCTTTTCTTCTGATCTCATCTTCATTGTGCAAAGTGGCGCGAGAAACAATTGATCCAGCGACCACTACTGGTTGTAGCTTGGCAACTGGTGTCAGCACTCCACTCCGCCCAATCTGAAGAGTGATGTCTTCTACCAGAGTAGTTACTTGCTCAGCCTTAAACTTAAAAGCAATACCAAAACGTGGTGCCTTCCCAGTATAACCAAGCTTGTCCTGAGCTATTCGATCATTCACTTTCACCACCACACCATCTATCAAATAATCTTGCTTATCTTTCTTGCTACCCCATTCCTTCCAATAATTAATCACTCCATCAATATTTTTAAATTTCCTAAAATGTGGGTTAACATTGAAGCCAAGCTCTTTTAGAAGATTCAATTCACCCTCCTGTGAATCAGGTTTAACCTTCTCCTTAATCAAAGCAATATCATAAGCAAAGTTTTCTAATCGGCGAGAACGTGTCATAGCTGGATCAAGTTGACGAATAGAACCAGCCGCAACATTTCTAGGATTAGCAAAAACTTCTTCTCCTCTCCTTTCCCTCTCTTTGTTTAATTTATGGAAAATACTTTTTGGCATCCACACTTCTCCCTCTGCAGTAAGACTAACCGGTCGACTCAACTTCAAGGGTATGGAAGAAATGGTACGAATATTTTGAGTTACTTCCTCACCTACTCGACCATCACCACGAGTGGCCGCAGTTTTAAGAATCCCATCCTCATATGTAAGCACTACCTTGAGTCCATCAATCTTTAACTCGACGGTATACTCTGGGTTTCGACCCAAAAGTTTTTTGACCCTTTCATCAAAAGCTCTTATATCTTCCTCATTGAAAGCATCGTGGAAAGACCATTGTGGTACGAGGTGTGTAATCTTTTTGAATTCACTTAGTGGTCGACCACCCACTCTTTGTGTTGGTGAATCCGCTGTCGCAATCTCAGGATAAGTAGTTTCAAGTTTCTCCAACTCTCTTACTAAAGCATCGAAGGCTTCATCCGAAAGTTCTGTTTTATCAAAAGTGTGATACAGCTGTCTGTGCCTCTCAACAATCTTTCGAAGTTTCTCAACTCTTTCCTTAATTTCTTTCTTAACAGCCATTACTTATGATAAATCTATAATTAATAAGTTGCCCGAACGGCACGCTCTACCCGACGAGGATTGGCAGGGTCGCAAGTATTGTAACCCTTTGATTCTATCAGAGTAGTACCATTCCCATTTTTTGTCACAGTCACAATGGCACAGTATGGATCAGGCAGAAAAGTAATCAAACTAATAACACTGACAGCGCTACCCCCAACCGTCCATTGATTGGCAGGATTGGCAGAATCCTTATTGCAATTGATAAGAGTAGTGGTAGTGATTGCAAAAGCACTTTGATCTGCACTAGGGTTCTTAGCATCCCAATAAAGCGCACATTCCATACCAGTATCAGCAGCATAGAAGGCAAGCTGTGATTCCTTGCCAGAGCTTGAGATAAGTGATTGCTTGACCGCCAGATTGACAATACCTGTTGCTACCAAAAGGAGAGTGCCTGTTATTGCAATCGCGATGAGCAGAGTAAATCCTGATTGTAAATTTTGCTTTATCATTGCCAGTTTAAAATATTTTCTCTCACACGAAACTCTCTAGTAGAGGCACCCTTAGACCAATAAATAGTTACAAGTATCGAAATCTCATCTGAATTTATTGAAGATAAAATAATCTCTCTTCTAAAGGGGGTCAATACCCATGAAGGAGCATAACCATAGAATCCGTTCGTAGGATCCTGTCGAAGATAAGCACAAGCTCCCGGTACAGAACAACGGATTGTAACCGTAGTCTCAATAGGACTAACGGTGCAAGCCTGACCAAAGTAACAAGGATCAGTCGAAATTTGGGAAATGCCTGCTAACCAATCGAGACCATTTTGAGCATTCTCGTCACGAATATTTCTTAATTGTTCAAAACCTTCTTGTGCCAGATAGCTTGCAATAATCTGATCCTTGGAGAAGGTATAAGAGGAAATACCAGTCTGAACAGCCGCCATTGAACCAGTAATTACCACTACCAAAATAGTGATAGCTACCAAGCTTTCAATAATCGTAAAACCTTCTTGTTGATGAATAATTTTTTTCATTTAAAGTCTATCTGGTTTCCTCTGTGATACCAAGGTCTGAAGAGTAAAGTCTGATTGATCCTTACCAGAACCAGCACGACCACGGATAAGAATATTGGCCTTAGACTGTAAAAGGTTGTTGGCGCCAGCCCCCAGCACATAGAAGGTTAAATTCTGAATCGTCACCTCAGGAGCAGTAAGAGGCACATAACCAGCCCCATCCACTTCCTTCTCAATGAAGGTGCCGTTTAGCCGATAAGTAATCTGCTCATTATCACTAGAGAGAAAACTAACCAGAGTATCTCCACTTGGACAGTTCTGTGGGATAGTGAAAGTTCCACTTGAACCGCAGTGATAGTTGGAACCATAACGCATTTCCTTCGACATAGTCTCGATCGTAATATTGAGATTACTCATCACTGTTTTGAGAGAACGAGATTTGCGATTGGCATCAAAAACTCCCAAAATCGAATTCATACTAATCATCATTACCACAATGAAAATAGAAATTGAAGTCATCAACTCAATGAGAGTAAAGCCCTTTTGAAAATTGAAAATTGAAAATTGAAAATTTTTCTTCATAGTCATTGTACTGAAATCTGACCACTCTTATAAATAATAACGGCACGACTTAATCCGGACGGACTTTTGAAAACTATCTTTACTCCCAACCATGCCACCGGATTATAAACTGAACCAGTAGAATCAAATAAGGTAATCTGTGCTTCCGTATTTGGACGAATATAAACTATATCTGTTCGTTTAAGCGTAGTACACTCATTCTCTCCAGAGGTAAACACCAAACACAACTTATCTATATAATTACCACGAGTAATAGTCTTCTTCTCCAGACATTCCGAAGAACCACCAATCGGGCAGGTCCAATCACCGTTGTAAACATGATCCCCATTCTTATCGGCAAAAAAGAGTGAAGCCATATTAGAACCATTACTCAGAAGGTTCACCGTCATCCCATAAGCCGCTGAGAAGTCAGCAGAACCAACCAAGGATTCCTTAACCCCTATCCCATAAGCTTGAGCCTGAGAAAAGGTTAGCCCAATATCATCCGCCAAATTGTTCAAAATTGCTCCCTCAACGTATTGAGATTGATTCATCATTATCACTGAGAGAATGACTACCACTATACCCAAGGTAACCACCAGCTCAACGAGAGTAAAGCCATGTGAATAAGCAGAAGTATTTTGTATTCGTTTAGAAAAGTGAGACATGCAGAAGATCAAGTTGGAAAATTACAGCCAACCACGCACCCAGAATGATAAAGGGAGCGAAGGGAAGCTCGGATTTCATACCAATCCGAGCTTGATCTATAATTGTAATCTTTTTGGATCCGCTTAACAAAGGTAAGAAGCGCGATGCCATGAGCAGAATACCGTAGAGAGCCCCAATCCAGAAGGAAAGAACAATAGCTGAGAAACCTTGAATAGCTCCTAGAAGAAGTCCCACAGCAAGTACCAACTTCGCATCACCGAAGCCCATCGCTCGCCCACGGCTCAAGAACCAAATAAGGGCAAAGAAAGAAAAGAGTATAGGCCCCACCAGCCAATCAAGTGTGGTCCCAGTCGATAACCAGCGATATACAAATGACAACAAGATAGCAGTATAAACCAAGGTGTCAGGAATAATTTTGTGTCTCAAATCATAAATGACAATCACAATAAAGAGAGAGAATACGGGTAAATATACAAGAGGTAGTGAGACAAAAACTAGGCCAGTCAGTATTTCCACAAGCAAATATTGAATGGGTATCCTGGCTCGACAATCTCTACATCTACCCCAGAGTGCTATATAACTCACTATGGGCACTAACTCAAGAAATGAGAGTTTCTTATTACAACTCGGGCAATGTGAACGTCCTTGTAAGGTCATTCCCGAGTTTAACCTCAGTCCCCAAACATTGAGAAAGCTGCCGAAAATGGCCCCAAATACAAAAAGGATGACTATAGTCATCCTTTAAGTATAACTCAGAGTCGCTTAAGTTAACTTACTCTAAAGTTAATTAGGGCAGGTAACTGCAGTACCTAGAGCAGCAGTTGTAGCCTTCGACTTACCAACCGAGTCCACACACCAAAACTGACCGGAAGTAGCTAAGTTGGCCTGAACTGCATAAGCAGTAGCACTGGAGTTACAGACAAGCGTAGTCCCTGATGGGTAGTTAGCTCCTAGAGTGTAACTAGACATACCAGAAGTTGTGTCAGCGAAGATTTGAGCCGCACAAGAGTTGGTAGCTGTACCATAACCACTATTGTTGTCGTAATAGATCTCTGCAGCAGCACGAAGACCGGAGAGCTGAGCCTTAACCTTGGCGTCATTACCCTTAGATCTTGCTGTGTTAAGAGAAGCGAGAACCACTGAGGAGAGAATACCGATAATAGCAATCACCACCAAGAGTTCAATGAGGGTGAAGCCCGCCCGACCGTTCGTAACGGGCAGGCCTTTGTTTCTTCTTGTAAATTTCATAATTATAAATTCTTAATTATCCTTGACTGAGGATGATTATATTATACTCTAAAGACCGGCCGAATTGGCAATATCATAGATGGGGATAAGCACAGCTTAAGTCTACAGGAGACTCTTCACTAGTTTATATGTATTCCCGTGTTTCAGTAAACCAAGATAAGACTGGAGCGTATTCACATTCCCTTCCTTGGCCCTAATACCCCTTATAGCCCTTCTTTTGGTCACAGATCTAACCACTCGATGGTCAGAGAAATTGACCCAGCCTAAGAAATCCACTCCAGAGGCAAAACTTTTGATAAAGACCTTATCTGGGTGCAACTCTAGCTTCAACCCATTTCTAAGGAAGAGTGTGATAGATGAGAGCATGTTTCCTAGTTTATCCTTATCAGCCGAGAGGAAGACAAAATCGTCAGCATAACGGATATAGTATTCCGCCTTCAATTCCCTCTTCACGAACTGATCAAATTCATTCATATAGATATTGACCAGGAGTTGTGAAGTTAGATTTCCTAAAGGCAAGCCCTTCCCAGGCTGAGTGGAGTGGAAACTACCTATGATCCGGCCCAATAACCATAAAGTTTTAGAGTGATTCTGGCTCTCGACATAAGCAAATTCTCGAAACCTATTGATCGCCTTATGAGTACCCTTGTTTAGCCTACAAGAATAGGAGTCATGAATAAATTCGGTATCGAAGTATGGATAAAGAATTCTATAGATTGCATGATGCAGAAGTCGGTCTCGCACAGAAGCCTTATGAATATTTCTCGGTTTAGGATCAGAGATATTGAAGGCCTCGTATTCAGAATGTCTGTATCGCTTCATAACCAAGTCCTGATGAAGCGTTATGATGTTGGCCATCAGATTCTGCTCAAAATACTGAACATCCTTGCGCTGTTTCTTACCTCTCTTGGCATGGATACCATGATACATTCCCGAAAACCCAACGCTATTCACTAGGTAATC
>CAZGIA010000005.1:5986-9546 GCA_964526075.1 uncultured Candidatus Saccharibacteria bacterium | reverse complement strand
TGGCATGGATACCATGATACATTCCCGAAAACCCAACGCTATTCACTAGGTAATCGCATAGATAAAGTCTTTATAGAACTTATCGAAGTTACTGCTACCGCCAGTTTCTTGTCGAAATTGGAAAAACTGCCATACATCCGATTAGCTATTCGTAAACTTGATCTCCTGAAGGTACTCTTGCTTGTCAGTTGGGAAACTAAAGCTCTTGATAATAAAAAGTATATTGCCCTATCTCTACCTCTCGAGGAATCCGGCAAAATGCTCGGCGGCTGGTACAGCCAAACAGAAAAACAAAACTCCCCACCGTAGCAAGGGAGAAATGAAGAGATTTGCGACAGACGCAGACGGGTTGTTGCGATTCCAGTCGTTGTCGAGCCAGTTGTAGTTCGACACAACCTCGCCATCGTGCCAGTAACCGTAGCGAACGTAGAGGTTGCCGTCCGAGTTGCGGAAATGTGCGAAGTGCCTTCCGTGCCACTGCCAGCAAAAAGGTCTTTGTACCTAGTCCACCAGCTGTATCGTATTCCGCATCATAATGCGATAGCACTCCACACCAAGTATCTTCATTTTTTGTCCATTCGATGAACTCAAGACACCCTGAGCCCGTCGAAGGGTGAAGTGTCTACATAAGCCCTCCGTCTGAAACCTTGATCGCAGACGCTCTCAGCTTATGGATACTGGATTCGGTCGCTGGAAACCTTGATCGCCAGCAGATTAACCTACTACCGTAAAATATTCTAGCAAAAATAATGGACCCGCGAAATTAATCGCGGGCCCAAGGACTAGATTCTAAGGTTCCAGAAGAGCCAAGGAACCTAGTGGCAAGCACTAACTTGCGACAGACGCAGACGGGCCGATGCGACCCCAGCCGCGGACGAGCCAGCCGTAGCCCGACACAACCTCGCCATCGTGCCAGCAACCGCAGCGAACGTAGAGGCGGCCGTCCGAGCGGCGGAAGATGTCATCCCAGAAGTACACATAGATCGTGTTCCCTTGGTCGTCCTTCTTCCAGTTTTCCGGCCAGAGCTCGGGGTGCGCCACAAGGTGGTCGAGGATGCTTCCGCCAACGTTGCCGCCCTTGGCCTCGAGCTCCTCACGGAGTTTGTGACCAATGATGTAGCGGTCTCCCTCTTGACCCGCCGAGCGGAAGAGTTCAATCTTCTTCCCGTCGAGGTAGAGGTCGTCGCCACGCTTCTCGATCTTCACGACACCAGACTTCGCTGGGCTCACCCGCTCAGCTCCGTCAAACGGAAGCTTGCAGGGCACGGAGAGATCGATCAACGCTTCGAGAGCGCTGAGAACGATTCCCTTGAGCCACAGATTGAACTCGTTAAAGCGAGCCCGACCGTTCTGGCCACCGATCTGATCCATGAGCTCGCCGAGCGGTCCCTTCATTTCAGAGACATCCACTTTGTTCATACAACCTCCTAGGTTGTGCTAGCGGACCACAGAATGTAGTCTTAGCTATTTAAGTATAGCACCTTTGGGTAGCTTTATCAAGGGCTCTTAGAGCCCGGCCGAATTGGCAATATCATAGATGGGGATAAGCACAGAAGCGAGAAGCACTCCTACACCTAGCCCCAGAAGAACAATCATGGCCGGCTCAATGAGAGAAACCATGGTATCAATCGCGTTCACTACCTCTCTTTGGTAAAAGCGCGCCATAGTCTTGAAAATATTACCCAATTCACCAGTCTCCTCCCCCACCTTAGTCATTTGTACCAAGATGCTTGGAATCTCAGGGTATTGGGAGAAAGCTTGAGAAAGTGAGCTTCCACCCTTTACCGCGATAAGTGTCTGATCAAGAATTTCTTTATAAACGTCATTACCTACCACCGAAGAACTCACCTCAAGTGCTTTGACCATTGGAATACCAGAAACTATCATAGTATTCATATTGTCTGTAATGATAGAGAGATAAAGTTTCCGATAGAGTTCCCCCATATAAGGCAATGAAAGCTTAAAATGAGACCAAGCTCTCGTACCTTCAGTGGTACGAATGTAGCGAAGCGCAAAGTAAACCATCACCACCAAAGCTACAAGTAATATCAAACCATAATCTAAAAGGAAGTTACTAAGTGAAAAAACTACCTTTGTATACAAAGGAATATCCTGACCACTTTCGAGAATGATGAGGCTAATTTTAGGGATAATGACAGTAAACATCAGTAACATCACAGCGAGAAAGACAATAACCACGAAAGCTGGGTAGATCAAAGCATTTTTAACCTTAGAGATTACTTCATAGTTACGGTCCAAATGGTCAGCTAAGTAGCCAAAAGTCTCATCTAATTTGCCAGTCTCCTCACCAGCTTTCACCATATTGACGTAGAAATCTGAAAAAACTTGAGGATGACGTGAGAGGGCCTTAGAAATATTGGCCCCACCTTGAATATCTGAGACAATCTCTTCTAAACTTTTTCTTAAAACAAGATTTTCAGTCTCGCTAGAGAGTAAAGTAAAAATCTTAAGTGGAGAAACCTGAGCTTGAAACAAAGTTGACATCTGCCTAGACAACATCACAACATCCTTATTGGAAACACCTGAGCCAAAATGAAGATTAGAGAACCACGACACCTTCTCAAGAGGCTCAATTTCTACAATAATAAGTCCCCGCTTTTGAAGCGAGCCGACAGCCACGTCAAGAGAGACGGCATCCACTGAACCTTCACTTCTCTTTCCAGTATTATCTAAGGCCTTGTAGTTAAAAATCATATTACTTTTTCATAATGAATCTTTTGAACTATAACATTCTTTCCAGAGTACGAGGATTAGTGGAATAAAGGAAAGCATTCTCGACGGTGATTTCGCCATTCCTCACATGCTCAGCCAATGAACGGTTGAGATCTATCATGCCCTCTTCAGAACTTGTCTCGATGACAGAAGTAATTTCATGCGTGCGCTTCTCACGAATCAAGTTTGCAGTTGCCGCATTGTTGATGAGTAATTCATAAGCAGGGATAAGACCCCCAGAAATTCTGGGTATCAATCTTTGAGAAAAAATACCAATCAACGAACTCGAAAGTTGCATACGAATCTGTCCTTGTTGATCAGCAGGAAAGGTATCAATAATACGCTCCACTGTCTGAGCCGCAGTATTGGTATGAAGGGTTGAAAGGACCAAATGTCCAGTCTCTGCAGCTGAAACGGCAGTAGAAATCGTCTCCTCGTCTCTCATTTCTCCAATCATCACCACATCAGCGTCCTGACGAAAAATTCCCTTAAGCGCAGTATGGAAATCTGGAGTATCTAGCTTAACTTCGCGCTGATCAACCAAGGCCTTCTTAGGTTCAAAAATATATTCAATTGGATCTTCTATAGTGATAATATGCTCAAGTCTTTCACGATTGATTAACTCAACCATAGTGGCGAGAGTGGTGGATTTTCCTACTCCTACAGGACCCACCACGAGAAAGAAGCCCTGCTGTTTCTTAGCAAAAATTTCAAGAATCGGTGGTAGGTTGAGTTCGGCAAAAGTTTTTATCTCCTTAGGAATAAGACGCATGGCGATACTGACCTTACCAAGCGAAAGATAGGCATTACAACGGAAACGCCGACCC
>CAZGIA010000005.1:2397-5886 GCA_964526075.1 uncultured Candidatus Saccharibacteria bacterium | reverse complement strand
TATCTTTATAATTAATTTTTAAGATTGATATTGGCAATCTTAATAACTTCTTCTACTACCTCCGATGGGATAGAAGTAGCTTTCACAATATAACCCTTGATACCGAGAGTTTTGGCCTGTTCAATCTTCTCCTTATTGCTTTCGTTTGTGAGCATAATCACCACTGCATTGGGAACAAGCTTTTCTTGACGGATGCGAGCCAGTAACTCTAACCCATCTATTCCCGGCATAATAATATCTAAAATAAGGATATCGGGCTTAGCACCTTCGCGAAGTTTGGTAAGAGCGTCTTCTGAACCGATAGAAACATCTACAGTTAAACCACTTTGGTCAAATTTCTTTCTATACATATCCAAAAGAAACTTATCATCATCAACTAAGAGGACTGAATACTTCTTTTTCATGTCTTTATTATAGCGTATTAATTTCTTCAAAAGGAACGATCTTTTGCATAGCTTTCACTATTGCATCCTCCTTCATAGTAAGCATGCCCTTAGCACGCACTACCTTGTAGACATCTGGCTCTGTAGCGCCCTTCAAGATAACCGCCTCTAATTGCTTATCCATCTCGATCACTTCAGAAACTGCCGTACGTCCAGCAATACCACTAAGATATTCTGTAGTAGGAGAGATTTCGTAAACTTCCTTACCAAAAGGAATCTTGTTCTTAAATTCAACCGGTAAGTCTTCAAACTGTTTATTAATCATCAATTTGATCGAGTCTTCAACTAGAATGGCCTTACCACCACCAGGAGCAAGCTTTCTCACCAATCGTTGAGCCATAGTCAAAACTAAGGTCGGAGCGATGAGATAAGGATCCACACCCATATCTATTAGACGCGGAATAACACCAATAGCATTGTTGGTATGAATAGTGGAGAAAACAAGGTGGCCAGTGAGAGCCGCTTGGATAGCTAGCTGGGCTGTCTCCTTATCACGAATCTCACCAACCATAATGATATCTGGATCTTGACGAAGAGTAGTACGAAGACCTGTGGCGAAAGTGTAGTCAATCTCTGGATTAACCTGTGATTGTGAAATTCCATCCATTGAGTACTCTACAGGGTCCTCAAGTGAAAGCACGTTTTTGTGTTCCTTATCCACCTCATTCAACATGGCATAGAGAGTAGTGGACTTGCCTGAACCAGTTGGACCAGAGATGAGGATTAGACCATAAGGTCTCTTAATACCACGACGAATAGCGGCGAGATTCTCTGAGGAAAAACCCATGGTATCTAGACTTTGAAGTTCTTTAGATTGATCTAGAATTCTCATCACCACCTTCTCTCCGTAATAAGTGGGGAAAGTAGAAACACGAAAGTCTATCTTCTTCTCCCCGACCTTGGTAGAAAAGCGACCATCTTGGGGCTTCCTCTTTTCATCAAGACGCATATTGGAGAGAATCTTGATTCTAGCCACCACCGCTAAATGAACCTTAAGCGGTAGGGTGAGAGAAGTATTGAGTTCACCATCTACACGAAAACGGACACGCACATTTTCTCGTGTCGGCTCAATATGGATATCGGAAGCACGACCCTCTGAAGCATAACTCAATATAGTACCAACCACCTTGGTCACTGGAGCATCCTCCACTATTCTAGTAGTCTCATTCTTCTTGGCTAGTTTGTCCTCATCAACAGGGATGACTGACTCAGTTTCAAATTCAGAAAGAGCCTTAGTCACTTCTCCAGAAAGACCTTCATACATACTCAATACTTTTTGCAAATCCTTCTCGCTGATGAGAAAAAGTTTATAAGGAATACCAGCCTTAGCCGAGATGAAGTTGAGAGCGTCACGTGCATCTAAGTCGTAAGGATCAACTGCTCCAACCTCAAGTACACCATCAGAAAGAGCAAGTGGTACCACTCGATAATGCATCGCGGCATCCTGTGGAATAAAGGCAAGCACCTTACCCGAAACATCAACATCCTTGAGGTCTCGCTCGGGGATGCCTTGACCTCGGTCTTTGCTAGCTGTAGTGACCATAGCTAGTTTTAATCGCGACCAATAATATCAAAAGGATTTACCCTACCAAAGGATTGTTCAGGAATGGGAGCAGTGAAATCGGTCAGAAACAAATAGCCCGGCATACTGAAAAGAGTTTGTGAAAGTTGGGCATTGGAAAGTTGATCAGAAAGCTGAATAAGATCCTTCCCTACTGAAAGAGCTGACTCCTCCGTAACTTCTACAATCTTAGGTACAAACAAACGATAACCAAAAGTGGCAAGGATAAAAAGAAAGATGATTATCAGAAAAATTTTGTTCTTAAATATAGCTTGCATAAATTTATTGATTAAATTTACTTACTAACGAAGCCAGTAAGTAATGACAGTTACGCGATGTTCATAAAGTCCAGAATCAGCTGTTCTAAAGTTCACAGACTTCACATCCATAATACGAAGACTTCTTTCTAAGTCACCGAGAAGTTTGGTGAAATTCTCGTAACTTGAAATAAAGCTAAATGTAACTGTAGCATTCTGATAAACTTGAGCTTGACCTGGCAAGACCGCTAGACTCAGATTCTGATCTGGCTTAGTTTCAACTTGAACATCCTTGATAGCCACACCATAACGCCCAGCAATCGTGTCCAAATCAAGTGCGAGACGGACAGCATCAATGTTGTCAGGTAAAACTTTCAAGAGACGTTCTTTCTCCAAAGGAGAAATGGATTCGTAACTCAATAGAAGAGCATCACGCGTCTCTGCAATACGAGAGACATTCTCTATCACGCTCCTGTATTCATAAGAAGAAACTCGAAGAGCCTTGGTGTCTTGATAAATCGGTGAAGTGAAAGTGTAGAAAAGACCGATGGCAAGAAAGACGAGAATAAGGTTGGTTGGATTTTTCATATCTTATCTAAATTATTCTTCAGATTTCACTACCCGCTCATAAGTAAGTGCACTTGGCTGTACCAAGGCTCTGAAGGTGAAGATCACATTCCCCTTCTCATCCAATCTAAGATCAGAGAAAATAGGGGTAGTGAAGTAGGTAGTAGCCTTATTGATAACATCTGCTACGGCAGCGAGTGCCGCATAACCTCTTGCCTGTCCTTGGATGGTAAGCTCCAAACCCTTGTTGGTAGTGGTGAAATCGAAACTAGTATAACTTACAGTTTTGGGTGTTGAGACTTCAAGCCAATCAAAAATGGGGGAAGTTACCTTATGACTTTTGACCAAGCTTTCTGTTGAAACTATGCGCGAACTCAAACGAATAAGTTCATTGACCACTTCAGGTTGGAGAGTAGCTCTCGCTTCTATCAACTGTCCTTGCATTTGAGTAATACTATAGTTGAGAAAAATCTTGTAGAGGAAAACTCCTCCTGCCAAAACAATCGAAATTGTAAAAATAGCTACTGCTACCAAAGAGAAAAAATCCGTCTGTTTTCTTCTTGTTACTGGCATACCACCAGAAGAAAGACCGGAAGAAATTGGTCCCTTAGGAATGAAAGATGATTGAAATTTTGGTTCCATCTATTATCTAAATTATAAA
>CAZGIA010000005.1:0-2297 GCA_964526075.1 uncultured Candidatus Saccharibacteria bacterium | reverse complement strand
TTGCGGAGAGCTAGGCCGATAGCGACGGAGAATTCGGGGCCAGTTTCGCGCAAAATGTTGTCAAGGAAGGCTGGAGTAGCCACCTTGTTGAAGGGAAGGCCCAATTCTACTTCTGTTTTTAGGTTATTTTTAGAAAGTTCTAGAATACCCTTCAATGCGGCACCACCACCTACCAACATAGTTTTAGAAATAGTTTTGTTGTACTTCTTCTCGAAAGCTAGCATGGTTGTATTCACTTCAGAGAAGATGTAATCAAGAGAAAGTGAGATCACATCAGTAAGATTCTGATCTGGACCCAGTAATCCCACTTTCCTCTTCATAACCTCTGCTTGTTCAAGTGACAGGCCAAGAGATTGAGAAATAGTAGTGGTAAGATCCTGCGCACCTCGATTGACTGTGTGTGAATTACGGATAACTCCACGTTCCACAATATAAAGCTTGGTGGAAGCAGCCCCCATATCGATGATAAGTATCGGACGAAGAGTATCATCAAGTACTGAGCGCATAGTGGAAAAAATTTCAATTTCAAAGAAACTTGCTTCAAGCCCTGCTTGAGTAACAATGTTCTGATAACGTGCAATGGTATCGTTGTGGATAGCGACGACGAGCACATCTACCTTGCTAGTAGGAGCTTGACCCTCGAGCATCACATTCTCAGTGATCTCACTCTTGGGAATAAGCGACCAATCAAGCATCACTTCAGAAATCGGCACTGGAATATACTTCCTAGCTTCTAGTGGTATCATGATGGCAAGTTGTTTCAAGGAGACATCAGGCATCTCTATTTCTGACATAAGAGAAGAAGTGAATGGGATTGAAAGTCCACATTTTCTAGTAGTAACATTGACTTCTTTTTCTTTCATCAAGTCTGTCAACGCACCTGAAATCTTTTCTACCGGTAGAACCACTGCTTGCCCAATCCCCTTCCCACCATAAGGACCAAGTGCCAACTCACCGTAAGTCTCAAGAACGGCTCGACCGTTTTGCTTCTTCAGTTGAACAATCTTGATACCAGCTGAACCAATATCGATACCAAGAATACTGTCTTCCTCTTTCTGAAATAAATTAGAAAACCAAGTCATAGATAGAGTTATAATAACACAATCGTCTATGTCCTTTCTCTCCATTTTGATCAAAAGTTTATTGGAGTTTCTCTTCCCACAAACAAAACAAATTCTTGAGCTTGAAAAACTCTCAGCCGAGAAACTTTTCAATATCCTGTCACCCTCTTATCTCAATGATCAGCACACCCTTACCCTTTTCAACTACCAAGACAAACTGGTGAAGCAGATTATCTGGGAAGTGAAATACAAAGGTAACCGCAATCTGGTTAAGAAGCTTGGCATTATCCTCTATGACGTCATTACTAGCGAGCTTGAGGAGAGGAATATTTTTGAGCAATACCACAAGGTCTTACTACTACCAATCCCCATCTCGGATCAACGTCGCTTAAAGCGTGGCTGGAACCAGGTAGAGCTCATCGCTAGGGCGATAAAGTCGCATGACATCACAAACAGAATACAATACCTACCAAGGGAGCTCACGAAAATTCGTCACACTGAGAGCCAAACCAGAACCACCAATAAGAGAGAAAGATTGGAGAATCTCCAAAACTCAATGAAGATCTTAAATCCTGATTCAATATCAGGGAAATTTGTACTACTCATCGACGATGTGACAACTACAGGAGCGACATTTAAGGAAGCGAAACGAGCTTTGGCTATCGCCAAAGCTCGCAAGATTTTATGTATCGCCTTAGCTCACTAACGAGTCCTAAGTAAAGTGTTGACCTTGATGATGCCGAAAATTTCATAATCTTCCCATCGAGTAGTGGAAACTTCAGTAACCGGTATAAGGAAACCAGTAACAGCTATCGTATCCTCTACTTTAAGATCTGTGTTTGCATCCTGGATACGACTAATGTCGAGAGCATAACTCACTCCATCACTAGTCCTGACTCCAAGCATACAAGTATCAGAAGAAACCATACCAGTCTTAAGAGGCAAGCAACTGAAGTTGCCCTTGATTGTGGACATGCTATCTACCTTTTCATTCACAATCTTGTCCCAACCGTTGAAAAGTAGGAAACCGAAGATCACTACAGCAATAAGAACAACCATCCAAACTACGTTTCTCCTGAAAAAACCCTGATTCTGATATTCATTCATAAGTAACTAAATTATAGTCTTCCTGACATTTTTAGCAAATCTAGATAAAAATAGACCTGAAGAGGTTAAGAGTCTAAAAACGAAAGAGGATCGCTTGCGCGATCCCAGGGTTTAATATTTTTTGGCTTT
>CAZGIA010000004.1:25094-35035 GCA_964526075.1 uncultured Candidatus Saccharibacteria bacterium | reverse complement strand
TGATAATATCAACTCTGGAGTAGGAGGTTTGATGTCAGAACGATCTGAGGCACACATTCTTCGACTTGCAGATTCACGTTGCAAGGAGAAGCACAGGAGCTACTACGACTCGCTCCTTTGTTTCGCAAATAGTTCCGGAAATTTCGGTCCTCCTTGTAGAGGTTGCCTAGAAGACACTCGGCAAGAACTCAAGGCGAAACGCAACAAGGCGCATGGCATAAAGCTATCGTCTGAAAAATTGAAGCTCTAAAGAAAAGACTCAGGTTTGAATGAACAAGTGGCAGACCAACTGGTCTGCCACAATCGTTTCAACTAGATCCCGTAATTCTCATCAAACTATTTTCTATCAACCTTTCGAACCAACTCAAGGAGAAGCTCATTCTGATTTTCCAGATGGGCTATCACCACTTCAATCTCATGCTCCGCTTTTTTATTAATTTCAAAATCTGCCTGTGCTCGTTGCTCAGAAAACTTACTCTCAAGATTCTGGCCAACCATGACAAGAGGTAACAACACAAGTTGGATGATATTGGAAGCGAAAAGCCAAATAACAAAAGCTGGAGCTGGATCGAAGCGCAAGGCCACAGGAGCAAAGACATTCCACAAGAGCCATGTAACCGTCCAGAAAGAAAGTATGAAGAAGAAGCCCATAGTGCCAACGGCTCGAGTCACTGTAAGTGCGAAGTTTTCAAGTGAGGTAAAACCAAGTCTAGCTTCATTATAAATGTTTTTGACGTGAGTGCGATATTGGCGCAACTCTACAAGAGAGGGCGGATTGTGTTTGTATTCCATTAGTCAATAGTCTATAATACTGTGAACAATAAGTTATACACAGAATTTGTTAGAACTTCGTATCAACCACCGCATTTCTGCTCGTGAACTGCGTGTCATTGGACCTCAGGGAGAAAATTTCGGGGTCCTTACTCTCCAGGAAGCGCTCAAGAAAGCTGAGGAATTTTCTCTTGATCTTATCGAAATCTCTCCCTCCGCTATTCCACCTGTTGCCAAGATAGCAAACTTTGGCAAATATCAATACGAAGAAGCTAAGAAAACCAAGGGTGCTAAAAAACCTCATTCAAGTGAAGTGAAGACAGTTCAGGTGAAGCTTGCAACGGGAGAGAATGACCTTGCACTCAAAGCAAGGAAAACTTCCGAATGGCTAACCGAAGGACACAAGGTCAAGTTAGATCTTTTTCTGCCTGGCCGTGCTAAGTATCTAGAAGAGAATTTCCTCAAAACTCGTCTGGATCGCATGCTCAAACTGGTTTCTGTAGATTACAAGATTGCTGACTCAGCGAAAAAGAGTCCTAAGGGTATGACTATTATCATAGAAAAGGCTTAGCTAGACAAACTTCCACAAATAGGTAATATATAGACCTGCTAATTACATGGCGATCAAAACCAATAAATCATATAGTAAACGCATCAAAATCTCTAAGAGAGGTAAGCTTTTGACCCGCAAATCTGGCCAAAACCATTTTAACTCCAAGGAAAGGAGAGCTGCTAAAAGTGCCAAAAACAAGAATTCAGAATTTCACATGTCTATGAAGGAGAGGAGTAGATTTTTGGTAAATTTCTAATTATTCTAATCGATCTAATTATCCTAAAATGACTCGAGTTAAGAAAGGTGTAAATGCATTGAAGACCCGTAGAAATGTCCTTAGGAAGGTGAAAGGTTACCGTTTCGGTCGCTCCACCAAGGAACGACAAGCCACTGAAGCTATCTTCCATGCTGGGACTTATTCATTCGCCCACAGGAAGGACAAGAAAGGTGATTTCCGTCGTCTCTGGAACGTTCGTATGTCCGCTCTTCTCAAGGAAATGGGCCTTTCCTACTCCAAGTTCATCTCTATGCTCAAGAAGGCAAATGTAGCTCTAGACAGGAAGATTCTCGCAGACCTCGCCCAGAACCATCCCGAAACTTTCAGGAAAATTGTTGAAAATATAAGTAATTAACTTAGCTGTCCAACAGCTAAGTAGTTACAGTTCAAGCTCTTTTTCTAGTTCTTTTCTTTTTAAAATATCTTTCAAAGAAGACAGAGCAAACTTTTTATAAGCTGCTACATTTTTAAACTGCTCTAACACAACCCCCATCTTGCATTCACCCTTCTCTTCACCCAAATATTCAGACCAACTTGATTTGCTTAAAGGAAACGATTTACCTTTAAAATTATTATTGAGATTGATGTATGCACTCACATGAAGTAAATATTCATTAGAATCAATATGACTAGATTTAAACCTTCCTTGAAACAAAGCTCCTGATCTTTTATGCCTATTATTGAAATATTGAGTATACCCTCCGGATAATCTTTTCATAAACTCACTAATACCTTCTTCTTCTAAAGATTTAAGAATAAAATGATAGTGGTTAGGATTGAGGCAATAACAAACTATTTCTACAAGCTTTTTACCATTCTTTCTTTCCTTATTGAACGAATTAAGAAATAAACTTCCAATCGGTTCTTTGTGGTTAAACTCTTCAATACTCTGAACGAAGCGTGCTAAATCATTCTCATCCTGAAAAATGGTCCGCTTATCTACTCCACGATTGTAGATATGATAATACTCATCAATAACAAGAGGTATTTTTCTCATAAATATATTATACCAGTCCCTACTTAGCTGTCCAACAGCTAAGTAGTTATAGTTCTACTTCGTAACTCTTCCCCTCTTCGGTTACAATCGTATTTAAATTGAGTTCATCACGAAGACGTTGTGCGAGAAAAATGGACGAACGTGGCTCACCCATAGCTACAAAAACTTTCTGCAAAGTTTCTCCACTCTCAGATACGAAATCAACAAGAGCATCCGAATCAGCATGACCAGAGAAACCGTCAATCTTCTCAATCTTAGCTCTTACTTCAACTATCTGATCATCTATCACCACTTTCTTGATTCCTTCCGCTATCTCTCTGCCAAGCGTGCCTGAAGCCTGATAACCCATGAAGAGAATAGTGGAATTTGGTTGAGGTAAATAAAGAATCTCATGCCCGACAATCCGCCCAGCTGTAGACATACCGGAACCAGCAACGATAATCTTGGGGCCCTTCACTTCAAATATTCTACGAGACTCATCCATTCTGTGGATCTCATGAAGATTTTTAAATTTAAAGAGATCATCTCCTTGATCAAGCTCTGTCTGAGCTTGATTATTGAAAAGCTTGCCCGCTCTCTCGTAGATCATGGTGATCTTCTGTGCCAATGGAGAATCAAGATAGACAGGCACAGCTGGAATCTCCTGAGATTCAAAAAGATTATCAAGACTAGCCAAGATCTCCTGAGTATGTTCGAGAGAGAAAGCCGGAATAAGAAGCGCTCCTCCACGCGCAATAGACTCTGCTACCACTCTTCTAAACTTCTCTTCTCTCAACTCTCTGTGTTCATGGTTCCTGTCTCCATACACGCTTTCCATGAGAAGATAATCAAGTCCAGCAATTTTCTCAACATCAGGTAACAGTAACGACGGCGAATTACCTAAATCTCCAGTGAAGAGCATAGTCTTACCCGATAGGAAAGTGAACTTATACATAGCTGAACCCAGAATGTGCCCCGCGTTCAACAGCTCAACGCTAAACTCACCAAAATCTTGTAGCTGGTGATACTCGAGAGTTCTCCAGAGACGCAAACTCTGATCGATATCCTCAACCGTATAAAATACTCGCTCATTGACTCTCCCAATCTTCGCGGCATCCAAGAGCAAGAGCTGCGCAATATCTTTGGTCTCCTTCGTAGAATAAATTTCTCCCTTAAATCCAGCGTGAATCAACTTAGGGATCAGACCAATGTGATCTATGTGGGCATGGGTCACAAACAAAATATCTACCAGAGCCGGATCATACTCAAACCTTTTGCGATTATGTTCATGAGCACTCTCTCCTCCCTGTTGCATCCCACAATCGATGAGTACTCTCATCGTCCCGAGCTTGTGGGAGGGACTATCAAGCTCCAACATAAAGTTGGCTCCGGTAGTATTCCCTGCCCCACCGTAACAAGTGAGTTTAGCCATTTATAGTATGATTAATCGAAGTACTATTTTTTCTATAGCTAATAAAAGTTGCAAACCCAGAACCAAAAGCTGCCAAAAACAAATCAATCAAAGTATCGAGTAAATAACCCTCGTGAGAATCTGTAATATTGTACACATACTCGAAATATTCCCATGTCAACGCAATAAACATCACGACTACCAATATTGGTAAAAGGGTAGACCAAAAACTTCTTACCTTTTGACCAAAAAATAACCCAGAAACAAACATAAGCCAATAAACTAAGAGACCAAGAGTAAAACCAGTAATAAAATGCATAACTACGTCATACCACCAATAAATCCAGTATAAATACAGAATACTAGCAAGAAGATGTAACCCAGAAAGTACGATAGATAGAATAAGGGTCCACCACAATATAGAGGAATTTTTATTCATTTGATAATTGTAACCTTTCGATACCTCAAGGTAAACAAAAATTCCGACCGAAGTCGGAACCTTTGTTAGGGTTGTTCTGGTATACCCTAGTTTTGAAGCTAGGTGGGTATTCTCATTTGCAAACCCAAGGGCCGCAAAGATTTGAATTCCCTGTTTGTACTTTAGCTAGATAATACCTCGAGCAACCCTATATTCATTATAATAAATAAAAAATAATTTTCCTGTGAATATCTTCTAGACGAAATAAGAAAAATAGTCTGTACTAGAGCTTGAGTAGAGCCATGTTACAGCTCTACTCTAAAATACCGTCTAGATTAACGTCATAAAGTATCTCATCCTGTACAAGACGATAATTTATGATCTCTTCTGGCTTAAGCCAGAGATTAATTTCATTCTCAGCTTCAGTTACTGATCCAGAAGCGTGAATAAGATTTCTAATAGCTCTTAGATCAGCATCGGCAAGAGCATAAGAATCCAACACATAGTCACCACGTATAGTTCCTACACCAGATGACAGCGGTTCTACCACTCCAACCATCTTACGCACCAATTTAACAGCATTTGCTCCCTCCCAAACCATATTGATAATAGGCCCTGAAATCATAAATTTCTTTAATGCATTAAGAATGTTCTTAGCAATAATTTCTGGATCTTCAGAATAAGGAATTAAACCTTTTTCCTTATAACCCTTTATAGTATTTTCGGCTGTTTTAAGCATTCCTCCAGGTTCAAGGGTGTAATGTTTTTCTGCTTGCTCAGGTGTAGCTACCACCATCTTCATGGCTACAAGCTTGAGACCTACTTTCTCCAATCTCCCAATTATCTCTCCAATCAAGGTTCTCTGAATACCGTCTGGTTTAATAATGACAAAGGTTCGTTCTTTTTTTGGATGCATAATAGAAACGAATTGTATCAAAATAGCTAAATTAAGCAAAATATTCGTTTCTAAACCCATACGTTATTATCCTCCGTACGTAGTAAGATAACGTATATATCAATTCTCAATTCTGAGTCTGAGTCAGAACTATGTTTCCCTTCTTAGTGATAGCAATAGTGTGTTCAAAGTGGGCACTATGTGAGCCATCTTTGGTTACTATAGTGTAGCCATCTAAAGTAGCTTTGATCGCACCTTTGCCGACGTTCAGCATCGGTTCAATCGCTAGCACCATGCCTGGAGTCAGCTTCATACCCTTGTTCTTCTGTCCTACGTTTGGTACTAAGGGGTCTTCATGTACCTTGTAACCTACTCCATGGCCCACAAGATCTTCTGTGAGAGTAAATGATGTTTGGCTTGCTACCAAATTAATAGCATGCCCAATGTCACCAATAGTATTCCCTGGCTTAGCGGCTTCGATCCCTTTCTCAAGAGCTAGTTTGGTATATTTTATAAGTTCTCTATCTTCATCACTAATCGCTCCTGCCCCTACAGTGATCGCTGAATCAGTGATAAGACCTTTGTAAATAAGACCTAGATCCAGAGAAACAATATCCCCTTCTCTAATGATTCTTTCCTTCTCATTGGGAATACCGTGAACAATCTCTTCATTGATAGAAAGGCAAAGGGCCGCTGGGAAGGGTCGCTTGGCACCCTGAGGTTTGTAGCCAAGAAAGGCGGGTAAAGCCCCGTGTTCCTTAATCAAACGCAAGGCTTCTTCCTCTAAGATGAGAGTAGAAACCCCAGGCTTCACCATGGTCGCAAGTGTATGCAAAATCTCAGCATGCTTCTTGCCACCTTCTCTCATAATCTCTATTTCCTCTCCTGTTTTAGGCTTGATATTCATATCCCTACCACCTTATGTCCATAAGGCAGCAACTATATCAGAATGGACCTTTTCAATCGACTGTTCACCATTTACTTCGATGAACTGATAATAAGGATCGCTCTTGAAATAATTAATAGCTGGAACAACATCTTTATCAAACCAATCAAGACGTTTATCGATCTTTTCAATCGTGAGATCGTCGCTACGACCACGTTTGAGAAGTTTCTCCTCCGACCATTCTCGCGAAACATTGATATGAATCACCACGGGAGATTCACGCTTATAAAAACGAAGGGCAGTAGTAAGAATTTCTGCTTCAGCCCGAGCACGAGGGGCTCCATCGAAAATAAGGTGCATTCCTTCAGTTAACTCTTCAATAAGAGCCTTACTCCACATAAAACAAGCTAGAAAATTTGGCTGTCTTTTCCCCTCCTCATTGACTATCTTGGATAACCTAGATGAGAAAGTGTCCTCACGAATAAAGTTACGAAAATATTGTCCAGTCTCAACATAAAGAATGGGTTGCTCACTCTCACCATTACGATCAATCCTACTTTTTAAAAGCGTTACTTGAGTACCCTTGCCACAACCAGAACGTCCAATGAAGATAAAAGTTTGCAGAAGCATGAATACAGTTTATAGGTTCTGAGGACTAGGTGCTAGTAAGAATTTCAGAAAACTGAATAAACTAGAACCTAGAAGCTAGTCCCTAGCAGCTAGTTTAGTATTCGCGAGCGGAAACTTGAGCTTCAACCTTCTTCACCAGATCAATGACTACAGAAACTACAATGAGAAGTGCAGTACCACCAATGGCGAGTGATTGAATACCAGTAATAGAACGCAGGATAAGAGGCAAAATGGCGATAAGACCTAGGAAAAGAGCTCCGACTAAAGTAAGACGAGTCAATACTCGCGAGATATAATCAGCGGTCGAAAGACCAGGACGCACACCTGGAATGAAGGCTCCAGACTTCTGAAGGTTGGTAGAAACCTGATCCGGATCAAAGGTGACAGCAGTATAAAAGTAAGTAAAGAGTACTACCAATACAAAATAGGCTGAAGTATAAAAAGTATTATTGGCCAGAATCTCGAGTACAAAGTTCGAAACATTTGCCACAGCATATAAACTTGATTCTGCCAAAAATTCAAAAATCATTCTTGGGAAAAGCAGGATGGACATGGCGAAGATAATAGGAATCACTCCAGCTTGGTTGATACGCAAAGGTAAGTAAGTAGAAAGACCTCCCGTAGTACGACCACCATGAACCTGTTTGGCATAAGTAATGGGTATCGGTCGTTCAGCTTCCGTCACTACCACCACACCCCAAGTGACAAGAAGAGCTACCACCAAACCTACAATATAGATTGGAAGTTGTGAAGCATCATAACTAAAGAGCATTTGACCTAAATCAGCCGGTAAGCGACTAACAATACCCGCAAAGATGATCAAGGAAACACCATTTCCAATTCCAAACTCAGTGATGAGTTCACCTATCCACATAAGAAGCATAGAGCCTGCAAGAATAATAAGAATATCTATAGCAATAGTAGTAGGAGAAAGTGCCGGAAGTACTCCTTGACCCTGCAAAAGTTTGAGGAAAGCATACCCCTGAATAATACCCAAAGGTAGCGTGAGAAGGCGTGAATACTGAGAGAAACGACGTCGGCCAGCTTCTCCCTCCTCTTGGTGCAAGGCCTTCATCCTAGACGACATAACCGTCATAAGTTGCATGATGATAGAAGCGGTAATATATGGCCCAACACCAAGCATAACTATGGAAAGATTGGAAAGTCCTCCACCAGAAAACAGATTCAAAAGATTGAGAAACTCAGAACTAGAAAGAAGGCTTTGAATACGGGTCGCATCAATCCCTGGGATCGTAATCGTCGCCAAAACTCTAGTTAAGACCAAGAAGCTAAGAGTAAGAAAGATACGCCTTCGAAGCACCTCATCTACGAAAATCAATCTTAGTTTTTCAAAAAATTTTGACATTTTATAGGGTAGCTCCTAGCTGCTAGGTTTTAGCTGCTAGCTTTTTTGAAGCAAGATGCGCTTTCAAGGCTGTGCCGGAGAGTTTCTTCTGGATAGATTTGTTGGAATTCTTGCCACGACCACGAAGTTTCGGTACACGTTTAATAAAATCACGAAGTTCTGGACGTTTCTTTCTTCCAGCACGCGCATTTTGACCCTTGGTACCTCGACCTGAAGTCTTACCACGCGTACCACCACGTCCGACTTGCTTTGATCGGATGTTGGGAGTTTTTCTTTTAAGAGTATGGAATTGCATGGGGTTGAGCTAATTTACAATCTTTATTTATTTCTAATTTTGGTTGTCTCTAGCTTCTGCAAAGCCTTGATAGCGACATAAGCATTGTTGGCGCTATTTTTAGACCTTGAAAGAAGTTTAGCACCAATATCTTTAAGTCCAGCAAGTTCTATCACAGTTCTGACAGATGAACCAGCCAGAATGCCCTTACCAGGAGCTGGCATAATCTTCACCACAGAAGCGGCATACTTAGCTTCAATCTCATGTGGAATAGACATACTTTGTGTCGTATTGACTGTAATCATGTTCTTGCGAGCGTCACGGAAAGCTTTCTCAATAGCCAAAGGAGTATCAGTGGCCTTACCCTGCCCTACTCCAACCATACCCTTCCTATTGCCTGCCACCAGCGCCACTGAGAAACTGAAACGACGACCACCAGCCATCACACGTGTCACTCGTCGAAGCGAAACAATCTTTTGATCAAACTCTGGTTTAACACGAGCTTCTCTTCTCGGACCGCGACGATTGGGGCGATGAGAAGAACGTCCTCGATCACTAAAATTCTTCTTCTCAACTACTATAGACGGAGTTTGAGCTGGAGTTGATGCAACTGGAGTCTCTTCTGTTTTGATAATTGTTTCGTTCATAGTATTACTTGTTGGTAACTTTAGTTAAAATTTTAAACTAGCCTCACGTGCAGCCTCGGCCAAAGCCTTGATCTTACCCGCATAAGGATAACCACCGCGGTCAAAGACTATTTTAGTAATTCCCTTTGTTTTCGCTACTTGAGCAATTTCTTGGCCCACCTTAACAGCATCAACTCCTCTACTTGCACCTAGAGTGCGACCAGCATGATCATCAATAATCTGGACATAAAGAGTGGTATTGGACTTGAATACCGAAAGACGAGGACACTCTAGACTACCAGAAATCTTGGCACGAATCTTCTTGCGCTTACGATCTCTGGCTGATTGTGTTCTTGAGATAGACATAAATTTGTTTAAAAAGTCTTAGATTAACAGGAAATCTATTACACAGATTTCTTACCTTGTTTTCTGCGAATTATCTCGTCATGATAACGTATACCCTTACCTTTATAAGGTTCTGGTTTCTTCAACGCACGGAGATTAGCGGTAAAGAGTCCTACCTCTTCCTTGTTGGCACCCGAAACTATAATGACATTCTTCTCAGCTGTAACCTTCAAGGTTATAGGTATATGAACTTCGACCGGATGTGAAAATCCCAGCGCAAAAACGATCTTATCACCCCTCACCTCAGATTTGTAGCCAATCCCTTCCAAAATAAGCTTTTTCTCAAAGGGTTTATTTACTCCATTGACCATATTATTAATATGAGAAGCATAAGTACCCCAAAGGGCTCGAGATTCAAGAATTAATCTTTTGGGCTTAATACTCACATTATTACCATCGACTACCACCTCAATCATATTGTGAAGTTCACGAGTCAAATGACCAAGAGGACCT
>CAZGIA010000004.1:0-24994 GCA_964526075.1 uncultured Candidatus Saccharibacteria bacterium | reverse complement strand
GCCTGCTTACCTGTCATCACCCCTAGAGAAGTAGAGAGGATGAGTGCCCCATAACCATTTTTTACTGAACGTAATTCGGTAGCTTTCTTGTAAATGCGTTTAGAAGGTTTAGAAATTCGCTTCACACCCTTGATTTTCGGAACACGATTCTCTGAAAAAAGTGAGACAAGAATAACTGGTCTTCCCTTCTCAGACTTCTGAGCACAACCCTTCACGAAACCCTCTTTCTTCAAAACCTCAGCAATAGAAAGTTTGAGTTTGGAGGCAGGCATAGTAACACTCTCGGCTCCAGCATTGCCTGCATTTTTTAGCTTGATGATGAAATTAGAAATTTGATCCATATAAATATTTATAGTGAGTTTATCGAACTACCAGGAAGCCTTCTTAACCCCTGGAATCTTACCTTCATTTGCAAGTTCACGAAAACAAATTCTACAGAGATCAAAATCTCTCATATAGCCTCGACCACGACCACAGCGAAAACAACGATTAGTAGCCCTAGTTTGAAACTTGGGCTTCTTTTTACTTCTTGCGATTACTGATGTTTTGGCCATATAAGCGACGAGATTCTAACACATTATTTCTTAAACGGAAAGCCAAGATGGGTTAAGAATTTTAAGACTTCTTCCTTACTCTTGGCAGTTGTAACCACTGTCACAGCAAAGCCAAAGATATCTTTGAGCTCCTCATCAGTAGTTTCTGGAAAAATACTATGTTCCTTGATCCCTATAGTAAGATTCCCCATTTCATCAGCCCCAGAGATGTTGATGCCACGGAAATCCTTGGTACGAGGAAGGGCTAAATGGATAAGGCGTTCAAGGAAATCATGCATCCTCTTCCCACGGAGGGTGACCTGATACCCCACTACATCACCCTCACGACTCTTAAAAGTTGCAATCGAGACCTTGGCACTACGTGGAGCTGCTTTCTGACCAGTGATACGTGCCAGACGATCTTCAACTATCTTGAATTTATTCTTGTCTTTAAATGAACCAACACCAGTCGAAACTACCACCTTTGTAATCTTAGGCTTCTGCATAGAATTTTTGTATCCCTCTAATGTCTTTGTTTTTTGTTTAAGTGTTTCCATGGTTTCGCTAATTTACAATATTCATTGCTTTCTCACATTCGAGACATGAATTGGAAAAGCCTTTTCAATAATCTGGCCCTTGCCCTTACCCTTCTTTGATTTTTCGTGAACTTTTTTAATATTTACACCTTCAACTAAGACCATGCCCTCACTTGGAAAAGCACGCAAAATCTTACCAGAGACACCCCTGTCCTTACCGGTAAGTACTATAATGTTGTCTCCTTTTTTGACGTGCATAAAAGTTATTTATAATCAGCTTTAAACTATACGACTTCAGGGGCCTTAGAAATAATACTTTGGAAACCACGCTCACCAATCTCTCTCGGTACTGGCCCGAAGACACGACCAGCCATCGGCTCCTTCTTAGCATTATCAAGAATCACAACCGCATTTTCATCAAAGCGAAGATAGGTGCCGTCCTTTCTGCGGAAAGGTGATTTCTGACGAACCACCACCCCATAGAGCACATCCTTCTTCTTGACCTGCTTGCGGGGCTCAGCTTTTTGCACAGAGAGGACGACTAGTTCACCAATTGAGGCTGTACGCTTCTTGGATGCACCAAGCACCTTGAAGACTCTGCCGATCTTGGCGCCAGAGTTATCTGCTATTTGAACTATACTTTGTGCTTGGATCATTTAGGTAGGTGCTAGGGACTAGGTTCTAGGGACTAGCCTGAAGTGTTTGTCCTTAGAAATTGGCTTAGTTTCAACGATATCTACCTTATCACCAAGAGTAGCAGTATTGCTAGCATCATGAGCCTTGAACTTCTTGGAGCGCTTGATGAACTTCTCATATTTGGCATGTTTTTCAAATCGATCTACCTTCACCACAATAGTATCCTTCATCTTGGTGGAGATGACTATGCCAGAAAGTATTTTTCCTTTTGTTTGTTTTTTGTTCATATTACTTGTAGTGAGCTTGTCGAACTATTTATTCAGTTCAGTCATGATACGGGCAATATCCTTTCTTAAACTAATACCTTCCTTCACATTTCTAGTTTTTGAGCCAGCTTCACCAAAACGGAAAGCACGAAGTGATTCTCTCTTTTCGTATAGAGATTTTACAAGATCCTCTTTTGTCTTCCCGATATAATTGGTCTTTTTCATATTACTTTATGAGTTTACGAACTATCTGGCCACAATTTTAGTCTTAACTGGAAGCTTAGTACCTGCCTTTCTCAAGGCCTCTCTGGCCATAGCCTCCTCAATGCCATCAACCTCGAAAAGGATACGACCCGGAAGTACCGGAGCGACATAACCAGCCAAATCTCCTTTGCCTTTTCCAAGCTTCACCTCCGCTGGCTTCTCAGTGTAAGGCATATCAGGAAAGATACGAATCCAAAGTCGACCAGTCTTACCTATTGAACGAGAAAGTACTTTTCGAGCTGATTCAATTTGATTCGATTTAATACGAGCTGGAGCCATGGCCTTGAGACCAAAGGATCCGAAAGCCACTGTCACACCACGAGACGCTACGCCAACCTTGGTTGGATTTTTCCTCATGGTGTGCCACTTTCTGTATTTAACTTTTTTTGGGAAAAACATAATAGTAAATTATTCTAATTTCTAATTATTCTAATTGTTCTAAGTGAGTTCATTTTAGGTTAATTAGGTCAATTAGAAATTAGTTATTTTTTTGCATCAGCAAAGATATCTCCCTTGTAAATCCAAACCTTCACACCCACAGCTCCTAGAGTGAGACGAGCGGTAGTACAAGCGTAATCCACATCAGCTCGAAAAGTTTGAAGCGGAATACGCCCCTTCTTGAGGGTCTCAGTACGAGCCATACCGCTGGTGATCATACCAGAAAGCACTATCTTAACTCCTAAAACGTCACGATTGGCCATAACCTTCTCTACAGTCATCTTCATCACACGACGGAAGGTCATACGTTTCTCAAGTCCTTCAACTACCATCTGAGCTACAATAGCGGCATTGGCCTCGGCGTTCTTGACTTCCTTGATATCAAGCTTGAGATCCACCTTCTTTTCATCAAGGAGATTATTCTTACTGAGAAGTTTCCTAAGTTCACTTCTCAGAGCTTCAGCCCCATCGCCTTGACGACCGATGATCATGCCTGGGCGAGAACTGGAGAGAATTACACGCATCTGCTTCTCACTTCTTTCAATCTCGATATCTGCGACAAAGAAACCTTTAAGTTTCTTCTCAAGATACTCACGAATAAGAATGTCACCCTTAAGAGCTATCTGGTACTTACCCTTAGGAGAAAACCAACGAGACTTCCAATCTCGGATCATACCTAGACGATGGGAATAAGGATGGACTGTGTGGGTCATAGGATTAGGTGCTAGGTGCTAGCTTCTTGCTTTTAGCTTTAATTTTCTTTGGTTTGCCTTCAGCCAGAACTACTTTGACATGGCTGGTACGCTTTCTTAAAGGATTGGCCATACCACGACTGCGTGGCATCCTTCTGTATAAAATGGCGCCAGAATCAACCATTATAGACTTAACTCTCAAATTCTCCGTAGGAATGGCCAAGCTTACCGCATTGGCTTTTGCTGAAGCTAGTAACTTCAATAAGGGTAGGGCAGCTCGCTTGGGTACAAAAGAGAGAAGAGTGAGAGCCTCTTCTATCGGCTTACCACGCAACATATCAGCAACCAAGCGTACCTTGCGTGGTGATTGTCGATAATTTTTTAATTCTGCTTTAACTTCATTCATAAGTTTTTAAATTAAAAATTAAAAATTACTTTTTAGTAGCTTCCGAGCCCTTAGCGGCCTTGGCTGCAGCAATCTCCCCCTCCTTCTGCTTGGTCTCAAGCTCCTTCTGCATCTTGCCACCATGGCGAAGAAATTTTCTCGTAAGCGAAAATTCACCGAGGCGGTGTCCAACCATGTCCTCGGTGATAAATACTTCTATATGATCTCGACCATTGTGGACTCCGAAGGTAAAACCAACCATCTCGGGAGCCACCTGACAAGCTCTAGACCAGGTCTTAATAACACCAGTAGTGCCGGGTTTCTTCCCCTCAAGCTTCTTCAAGACGCGAGGGTCAACATATGGACCTTTGATCGATGAACGTGTCATTTGTGTTGTTACGAAAACAAAAAGCGCAGAAACGCTTGTATAAAATATAGTATAGAAAACAAGGGATGAAGTCAAATCGATCCATAGAAATATAACAAAATCCGCCCATAAGGCGGATTTTGCTCGCTTTAAGTATTATCTAGCTAATTCCTAACCTAGAGTAGGTTAAAGATCTAATACTTAACCGTTGTTTCGACCACTCATCTCAGCACGCAATCTCTCGATGTAACGAGAAGCTGCCTCTTGACCACCAAGACCGAAGGAAAGACCAAGAGCCAAGGAGATAGCGATAACCAGACCAGTAAAGAGAGTTTGGCTGAAAGCGGTAGCAATCCCGAGTTGGGAGAGAGCCACGAGGATTGCGAAAATCCAGAGCGCCCACTTAGCCACAGCCGAAGCAAAATGTGCTGAATGTACACCAGCAGTTTTTGCGGCTGTAAGGACTACACGACCAGCCACATCACCAACCACACCTCCCACAAGAAGCACCAAGGCTGCTGCGATTACTCGTGGCAAATAACCGAGAACTACCTCCTGAAGGAATAGATTAACCTGGGAAAGACCCAAGACATCAAAAGCTGCTACAAGGAAGACTACGATCACAAACCATTTCACCAGAGCTCCTAAGAAGGCTCCTGAGTCTAGATCTACACCACCACGACGGAGGAAGGTCTCAAGACCCGCTCGCCGAAGAGCTTCGTCAACCTTGAGAGACTTGATGACTTGCCAAACTGCGCGACCCAAAAGGGCTCCAATAAGCCAACCAAGAACGAGGATCACGAGTGCAATTACCAGATTCGGAACGAAGTTGATCACTCCTACCCAGAGATTCTGGAAGGAAAGAGTCAGAACTTCATTCCATGTGTTTAATAACATATGTTCTTAACTGAATATTCAACTATTAATTACCTCTAAAAGGGGTATGGATTAATTATACAACTAAATCTAAGCCCTAAAAAGGAGAAATTAGATGCTGTGGATAACCGATGGAGTAGTCATTCCCTTATTTAAGGGGTTACTAGCAGGAGCTTGGAGTCCCAATTTGTTAAGAATTTTCTCATGCTGAGACTCGAGAATGTCTCTAATAAGCTTGTCATAAATACCCAAGCGATATTGGAAGTCGTGAGTTTCAAAAACTGCATAACGAAGCTCTTTGCCAAGCTCAGCTTCAATAGAAGAAATAGCAGAGAGAAGCTTCCCTTGCTTTATATGATCCCCTACTATAAGGATATCTACCCTAGAATCTAAATTATGGAGAAAAACTCCAGCTATGAGGATGAGCTTCACATTGCCAGCTGAAGAAATCTTACGAATTATCTCTCTTTCAGAGAGAGGAGTAGCATCTATTAAGAAATTCCCTATAGCAGTCAAGAAACGATAGGAACGATTGAGAACATAACCCTTGATGCCTTTCTTGATAAGTCCAGCCTTAAGAAGAACCCCAAGCTCTCGTCTAGTAGCAAGAGGAGAAGCCTTGGCTCGCTTGGAAACTTCAGATGAAGTGAAAATAATTCCAGGATTAAAGATGAAAAGACGCATAATCTTAACCTTTCCCTCCCCTCCGAAGATAAGCGCAACCGATTTAGACATAGCCGTATTCTAAACTGACAAAGAATAAGTTACAACCAGACAAAAGTACCCATAACTATGAGCGCCCGTTGGTTCATCACACTTAGTGGTTCAACCTCCAAGTATATACCGAGGGTAACCCTCCCGACAGTTACTTCAAGGTAACTTTTCCTCCTGCTGTTTCAATAGTTGCCTTAAAGGCTTCTGCCTCTTCCTTCTTCATACCAATTTTGAGCATAGATGGAGCGGCATCAACGAGATCCTTAGCTTCCTTGAGACCAAGAGCTAGAACCTCCTTTACTACCTTAATGACAGCAATCTTGTTGTCGCCTGATGAGGAAAGTTCCACATCAGCTGTAGACTTCTCTTCTATCACCTCGCCGGAGCCTTGCGCGGAGGCGGGTCCTGCGACAGCTGTGGCACTCACACCGAACTTCTCTTCGAACGCCTTGACCAACACATTGAGCTCGAGGACTGTCATACCTTCAACCTCTGCAATAATTTTTTCTGTTTTATCTGACATATTGTTAATTTTCAATTTTTAATTTTTAGTCTTAGCGATTTCGCCGAGAGCGATCACGAACCTCTGGATTGGAGAATTGATGATATTTACAAACATCCCACGCAAGACTGGAATCTGAGGAATCATAGCGATCTCTTCAATCTCCACCTTGGACATGTACCTACCTTCGAAAACTCCCCCTAAGATTTTAAGATTCTCGGGAAATTTCTTGACGAAAGTATAAACCTCCCTTGCCGGAGTAAGAAGATCTTCTCCCCAAGCTATCGCAAGTTCACCTTCAAACACTGGTTTATCACCCACATAGCTCTGAGCATCAAGCGCTCTGTCAGTGAGAGTTTTTTTAGCTACAGAATAAGAAACGCCCTCTTTCTTAAGCTCTCCTCTCATCTTGGTGGTCTTGCCCACAGTCAGACCTTTGAAGTTCACGAAGACGAGAGATTGAGCTGTCTTGAAGGCTCCCACCAATTTCTCAACTACATCTGCTTTCTTCTGCTTTGATATAGCCATCAAAGTTACTATTAATTAGTAAAAGATACATATAAGGAAAGAAGGAATTCTGATCTCAAGAGGACTTATGTTTGCCTCTTATCTTTGACCTTACGAAGGATACCTTACAAGGTTTACAAAAAAAATGCAAGATACCAAAAAATCTTAATTCCATTGAATCTCTTATCTTATTTCCTCTTCCCAACCTTGCGTCTTGAAACAATAAACTTGTTGGAATATTTCTTAGCTCGGCAACTAATGGATTAAGGTTTCTAGTTTTGATGTAACTTCATATAGAACTTCTGGCGGACATTTGCAGACATACTTAACCTTGCGAGAAAGATAGTCAATTGTACGGATCTGATCAATTAAAATCACACCCTTAACACTTGATGTATTTATGAGTGTTTCAAATGGGTCATGTCTGATTCTAGAAGTAATCGGACATCCAATGGTATGCCCGCCATTCATATTAAAAATTGAGCGAGACAAAATTACAAAAGGCCTGTAGCCGCTCTGCTCGTGACCTCTGGTGGGGCCTAAATTTAACTTCACAATATCACCTCGCTCAGGAATATATTTTACTCTTTCCATTCAGGTAAGATTTCGTTACCCACATCAGGCCCCCAGTCAATTAGTGGGTGTCTATTTTTGGGATTAATTTGAGCCACAAGTTCCTCTAGGGTATATTTTCTTTTCTTTACGAGCTCGATATTAAATTTAACTGGGCTACCTTCTTTTATACCCAATCTTTTAGCTTCGCTCTTAGGTACGCGAATACCATAACTATTGCCCCACCTTTTCAGCTTAGTAGTCATATACATAAGTATATACATTGTATCTACATATGCAAAGGGCGGACCGCGATGGTCCGCCCAGATGAAGAACTAGAGTTTCTGCATGTGCTCCCACGCCGCATCGATATGGCGAATCAGATCTGGAAGCTTCAAAGAAGGGCCTTCTTCTCCAAACAAAGCGTCCTCCTGCCGCCAATAGATAGCCAGGACCACCAGATCTCCCTTCTCTTCCGTGACTGGGAGACCTACTTCTCTGGCGGCCCTTTCAGAAGCGGCGTAGAAGCCCCCATGCAACTTTCCGTTGTCGTCCCACAGCTCATCGTTCTCGTTCTTTTTATCCTCCTCGTCCGTTTGGCCTCCATCAACGATTTCGACCGCCTCCTGAACCAGGTTGAGAAATTCTTCCCTTGTCATCGTCATATGTGCCTCAATTCCTAAAATTCGCGTCTATTTTTACTATACAAACTTTATTTAAAATAGTCAATAGCTCTACACAAGTAAAAAGAAGGTTGATTTTCGCGCCTTTCACAAGATGAGGAGTCATAATATGACTTCTCATGGCCTCAAAAGCGAAATTCTCAGCAGAGAATTATCGCGAGGTAAAAAAATTGAATTCTTTTTATTTTTTGCCCACTTTTCTCCTTCGGACTATAAACTTATTTGAATATTTCTTGGCTCGGCGAGACTTCTGACCCTTACCGGTCGGTTTACCATAAACTGAGATCGCACGACGACGACCTCTACCCTGCCTACCTTCACCTCCTCCATGTGGATGATCTACCGGATTCTGAGCAGTACCACGAACAGTAGGACGAATACCAAGCCAACGTGAACGACCTGCTTTGCCGAGATTGACCAATCTGTTTTCGTTGTTAGAAACTTCACCAATAGATGCCCAAGCATTGGCTGGAACCTTTCTCACTTCAGATGAAGGAAGTTTGATATCTACATAACCACCATCCTTGGCTAGAAGTTCAGCATAATCGCCGGAGGAACGAGCAATTTTGGCACCACCCTTATGTTTCAACTCAATATTGTAGATGAAGGTACCAACAAGCATATTGCCAAGTGGCATACGATTCCCCGGAGTGGAATTCGCCTTCTCAGAAACTATATAAGTGTCACCAATTTGGGCTGTGTTATGGAGGAGAACGTAGCGTTTCTCACCATCAGCATATTGTGCAATACCTATAAAGCCTGAACGATTGGGATCGTATTCAACGGTTTTAATTGTAAAAGGAATATCATATTTGTTATAGAAAAAATCTACATTTCGAAAAGTTCTCTTATGCCCTCCTCCCTTATGACGAGTTGTAACCTTGCCTGATTGATTTCTACCAGAACCACGGCGGAAACCTTTCGTAAGAGATTTCTCAGGTTTATTCCCACTCAAAAGTTTTCGGAAATTGATTCCGGTCATGCTGCGACGAGACTTACTGGTGGGTTTATATTTTTTCATAAATTTCTTGAAAATTTATCCTGAGCGTAGTCGAAGGATTAAATTAACTCAATCTTGTCCCCTTTCTTAAGGTAAACGTATGCCTTCTTACCCCCCTTCTTTACTCCCCTTTTTCCACGAACGAAAACAGCTTTCGGCATAATCTTGGTCACACGAACCTTGACTGGAGTAACTTTGTACACCGCCTTCACTGAAGCTGCAATCGAAGTCTTGTTGGAGTTCTCACTCACGTCAAAGACGTAGACACCAGAGCGATCTGCAGAAAGAGCTGCCTTCTCAGTAACATGGGCACGAAGGAGCACATTTTCTGCTTTGATGTTGGTGTTGGTCATTGGACTAGGTATTAGCTGCTAGCTTCTTGCTTCTAGCTTTGGGAGTAGCAAGCTTAGGAAGAGACTTCAAGGATACATCAGGATTCTCGAAGATCAAATACTTATATTTAAGTAAGATAAGTGGACTTAGGTTACGTGCCTCAATCACTTCTACATTGCCAAGGTTGGAGAAAGCATTTTCAAGAACCTTATTTTTCTTCGCTAGAGCAATGACGGTAGCATTCTTCTTTTTAGAGAAGACGTAGTTGAAACCTTTAACCTTGGAAAGAGTATTGAGCGCAAGCACCGCAGACTTGGTCTTATTTTCTGGAAGCGTCATAGCATCGAGGAAAAGAACTTCACCTTCTTTAAACTTTCTAGAGAGAATAGTATAAAGCGCCTTTATCCTCATCTTCTTCGAAACAACACGAAGGAAATTCTTGTCCGAACGTGGACCATGAGTGACTCCACCATGACGCCAGATAGGTGAACGAATGGAACCGTGACGCGCACGACCAGTCCCCTTCTGTTGCCATGGTTTCTTGCCGCCACCAGCCACTTCCGCACGATTCTTACTATGTGCAATATTCTTTCTAATCGAAGATATGAGAGAATCCGCCACCTGTTTGACCAAATCAGCATTCCATTCCAGACCAAAAATATTCTTTGGCAAAGTAATGTTACCTGCTTTCTTTCCTTCTAAGCTATAGATGTTTGCTTCCATGTTTTTACTTGTAGTGATCGCCATAGAACTACTGGTTCTTGATTTCAAGCTTAGTTCCCCTTCTTCCTGGCACTGCTCCAGAGATGAAGACCTCACCAGTTTCTGGGAGCACCTTCACCACTCTAAGATTCTTCACACTGGTCTTACTTCCACCCATGCGACCAGCCATGCGCATGCCCTTAGCAACACGACCTCCAGCGCGACCACCTCCACCGATCGAACCAGCTTCACGTTCAGAATGTTTCTGACCATGAGAACGTCGACCTCCCTTAAACCCATGTCGCTTAATTACGCCTTGGAAGCCCTTACCCTTGGTGATACCAGAAACTGTGACGACATCTCCCTCTTTCAAGGTCAGACCTTGGGAATCAGTACTTAAGGTCTGACCTTTGGCATCAACGAGCTTCAGTAGAGTGACAGCGAAGACTTCGCCGTTTTCAGCAAAGATCTGGGTCATATTTTCTTTTTTAGCTCGAATTTTGTCCATGTTACTACTTGTAGTGATGAATCAAACTAAATCATCTTGACGTCAATGTTAACGCCAGAAGGTAGGGAAAGATTAGTTAGTGATTCAATCACCTTGGGAGAAGGATTGACTATATCTATGAGTCGTTTATGAATTCGCATCTCGAACTGTTCTCGCGCATTCTTGTATACGAATGGTGCACGATTCACGGTATAGATTTTCTTCTCAGTTGGTAGAGGGATGGGACCCTCTACCATTGCGTCATAGCGAAGCGCTGTATCCATGATCTGTTTGACCGAAAGGTCTAGAATCTTGGATTCGTATGCTCGCACGCGGATACGAAGTCGGCTCACTGCTTCAACAGCTTTCTTAGGAGCTTTCTTCTTTGGAGCAGTAGGCTTAGACATTAGGCAACAATCTTAGTGACGACTCCGGCACCGACAGTTTTTCCACCTTCACGGATAGCGAAACGACGCTGATCCTCAAGGGCAACAGGAACCACGAGCTTAACATTGAAGGTAGCTGTATCACCAGGCATAATCATCTCTACTCCTTCTGCAAGAGTCACCTCACCAGTTACATCGGTAGTACCGATATAAAACTGAGGTTTGTAGCCAGTGAAAAAAGGAGTGTGGCGACCACCTTCTTCCTTCTTAAGAACATAGACTTCGGCAACGAAGTCAGTATGTGGCTTGATCGAACCCGTCTTTGCAAGTACTTGACCACGATGAAGATCTTCTTTCTTCACACCACGGAGAAGAATACCTGCATTGTCTCCAGCTTCACCCTGTTGTAGAGATTTGTTGAACATTTCGATACCAGTCACAGTAGTTTTCACTGTATCCTTAATACCGATAATTTCTACTTCCTCACCAACCTTAATAATGCCTCTCTCGATACGGCCAGTCACTACTGTACCTCGACCTTCAATAGAGAAAACATCTTCAACTGGCATAAGGAAGGGTTTATCAAGTTCACGTACAGGCTGAGGGATATAAGTGTCAAGAGCATCAGTGAGAGCAATGATTTGCTTAGACCACTCGTCATCAACTCCAGAAGCTTCAAGAGCCTTCAGAGCTGAACCTTGGATAACTGGAGCATTTTCACCATCGTAATCATACTTCTTGAGAAGATCTCTGACTTCCTCTTCGACCAAACCAATCAACTCCTTATCTCCCACCATATCGCATTTGTTGAGGAAGACAATAATCTTTGGCACTCCTACCTGTTTGGCGAGAAGAATGTGTTCACGAGTTTGAGGCATCACACCATCAGTAGCGGCTACCACGAGGATAGCACCGTCCATCTGAGCAGCACCGGTAATCATGTTCTTAATGTAATCTGCGTGACCAGGAGCATCGACGTGAGCATAGTGACGAGCATCAGTCTCATACTCAGAGTGTGAGAGCGCGATGGTAATACCACGAGCCTTTTCCTCCGGTGAATTGTCAATCTGGTCTACGTTCTTGACGGTAGCCTTCTTGCCTGCGCGGTTAAGCACATTCAAGATAGCGGCGGTCAAGGTGGTTTTGCCATGGTCAACGTGACCAATGGTGCCCACGTTTACATGGGGCTTACTTCGATCAAATTCTGCCATAAATTTAGTTTAATAAGTTAGATAAGTTTAATAAGTTGCGAAGTTGTTCCTGAAACTAAAAAAGCGCGCGAGAAACTTGCCTGCCATAAGTCAAGTCGAATGGTTTTTTAAGGTTCAGAACACATCCGCCTCCGTCCACAGTAAGCGGACTTCGTCGAAACAAGCATAAACCATAGCCATAGATACTATTGAGAGAATCTCAAAGAGCAAGACACGGTTTACACGTAGGCGTCATATTACAGAAAAGGCTATAAATTGTAAAGGGCAGGCTCGAAAGCCTGCCCCTTGCCCCCCATCGCCGGAACTACTCGTCGTCCGGATCCGGCGGATCAGGAGTGTCGTTCTCCTGCTCCCTGGACGGCGTGTCGTCTGGACCGTCATCAGCTGGGATGTCCTGAGCCGGTGGCCGAGGATCTTCATCTTGCGGGTTGTTGTTTGCCATGTGCACCTCCCAAGAACAGCTCTGAATTGAGTTTCTTATTTAATACTAAAAATTTGGAATAAAGTCAAGACTAAGTAGCTTTCGTACCAGTACGAGCTTCGATGATAGCAGTAGCCACATTTGTAGGCACCACCGCGTAGTGATCAAATTCCATAGTAGAGGAACCACGACCTTCAGTCATAGAGCGGAGTGAGGTCACATAACCAAACATCTCAGAGAGAGGCACCTTGGCACGCACCACCTTGAGGTCACCGCGATCTTCCATAGCTTCGATCTGGCCGCGCTTGCCGGAAAGATTCCCTGTAATGTCTCCCATGAATTTCTCCGGCACGACTACTTCTACTTTCATAATAGGCTCGAGGAGGACGGGCTTCGCTCGGCGAGCCGCTTCTTGGAAGGCTTGAGAAGCAGCAATCTTGTAAGCAATTTCGGAAGAGTCCACATCATGATAAGAACCATAGTTAAGTTCAGCAGAAATATCTACCATCTTAAAGCCTGCCAAAATACCACGATCCATGGCTTCTCTAATTCCCTTTTCAACAGCTGGAATAAATTCCTGAGGAACCACACCTCCCTTAATAGCATCAATGAATTCGAAACCTGGCTCACGGTGAGCATTCTTAGGAATCTTCTCTTCTGGATCATAAGCCGGAAGTGGTTTGATCTTGATCTTGACATGACCGTACTGACCCTTACCTCCAGTTTGCTTGATATATTTGTTTTCCACTTCAGCTTCACCAAGAATAGTTTCTTTGTAAGCCACCTGAGGTTTGCCGACATTGGCCTCGACTCCGAATTCACGCTTCATACGATCCACAATAATCTCAAGATGAAGCTCCCCCATACCCATGATCACAGTCTCAGCAGTTTCTACGTCAGACTTGATACGGAAAGTTGGATCTTCGTCAGAAAGGCGCTTCAATGCCATACCCATTTTCTCCTGATCAACCTTGGTCTTAGGTTCAATACGAAGAAAGATCACTGGTTCTGGGAACTTAATCTGATCAAGAGCAATGGGATTATTTTCATCACAGAAAGTGTGCGAGGTTTTAGCTTCTTTCAAACCAACAGCCGCCGCTATCTCACCCGCATACACCGCCTTCACTTCCTCACGTTTATCTGCCTGGAGACGTACGATACGCCCAAGACGTTCCTTAGTAGCAGTAGTAGAATTATAAATATAGGTACCAGCCTCAATCTTGCCAGAATACACACGGAAGAAAGTGAGTTGACCAACAAACGGATCTGCCTGAAGTTTGAAAGCCAACGCGGAGAAAGGTTCCTCGTCTGAAGCATGACGAATCACTTCTTCCCCAGTCTCAGGATGAGTCCCTTTAATAGGAGGAATGTCGAGTGGAGACGGAAGATAGTCAACCACAGCATCAAGTACAAGCTGAACACCCTTATTCTTAAGCGCTGAGCCAGCCATAACTGGGAAGACCTTGTTTTCAATCACCGCCTTACGGAGAACCTTTTTCAAATCTTCAACGCTAGACACTTTACCTTCAAGGTAATCGCTCATCATACTATCGTCATTCTCAACAATGCGCTCCACAAGTTCTGCACGATACTTCTTGGCATCAGCGATTAAGTCCTCGGGGACCTCGGACTCTACGACCTTATTTCCCATCTCACCTTCAAAATAATAAGCCTTCATTTTCAAAAGATCGATAATCCCTTCATGTTTTTCTTCCTCACCGATCGGAAGTTGTAGACGCACCGCTTTCTTAGAAAGACGATTCAAGATGGATTGGTAGGAACGTTCAAATGAAGCTCCTGTACGATCAAGTTTATTGATAAAACAAATTCTAGGTACCAAGGCCTCTTCAGCATAACGCCAGTTGGTCTCAGATTGAGGCTCTACTCCAGCTACACCGTCAAAGACTACTACCGCACCATCAAGCACACGCAAAGAGCGCTTCACCTCCACAGTAAAGTCGATGTGCCCAGGAGTATCAATCACGTTAAAACGATATTTGTTCTCTTTTTTAGCACGATCTTCATCCGACATATAAGTCGGAGCCCAGAAACAAGTAATAGCTGCTGCTGTAATAGTGATGCCACGTTCACGTTCCTGCTCCATCCAATCGGTAGTAGTCTCACCTTCATGCACCTCACCAATCTTGTGTTGTGCTCCAGTATAGAAAAGTACTCGCTCGGAAGTGGTAGTCTTCCCAGCATCAATATGAGCAATGATACCGAAGTTCCGAACTCGCTCGAGTGGATAATCTCTTTGCATAAATAATATTAAGGATAATAAAAACCCTAAGGGGTTTGTTAGGGAAAACTATATAGGAAAAGGTCTTTTTGGGCAAACGAAAGGCCCGGCGCGCGTACGCGCCGGGCCCAAAATCTTAAGTACCGACCTTCGAAAGATGAATGTACGAATCATCCCCATTGGCCAGAGTTGCCATGATAGCGACGGAAGCATCCTTCCTTGCTCGCATGAGGAGCACCCCGCCGGTTTCGTCCAGCTCCCTGCGGATGAGTACCGCGATCTCCCACCTGAGCTCTTCGGAAAGGCGCCCGAACTCCAGGTGGAGGTCCTTCGAGGCCGTCACGAACGTCTCATGGAACGAGCTTTTCGGGGAGTGTGCGGTGGTTCGATAAATCTTGCTGGACGAGTCAAGATCTTCAAACTCCTTCTTGAACTCGCTCAGCTCTTGCGACAAAATCACAGTCTTCATTTCTCTACCCTCTTTTTGCAGGACCCGCGGTAACGTCGGCAACCCGCTTGCCTACTTGAAAAGAACGAAACGACGTTACCTATATAATACACTGATTTATATAAAAGTCAATAGGAATTAGAAAATTTAAAGATTTAAGATTTCTTACCGTAAATATTGGGGTGAACTTTGGCTAATTCGCTTTGGGCGTAGGTGGAGAAGGCTTCGGCCTCCTGTTCTTGTTTAGTCAGCTCCTTTTTCCTCTGCAGACCACTATTCGGTGAACTTTTGACCGCTTTGATAAAACTGTTTAGCAATTTGGAACATTCTTCCGCTTTATTCTTTAAATATTTAAATGTTTCAATATTTAAATAGCCAATATCATATGCGGCATAAAGTTGTGCGCGAACTTCCCCAGCAGAACCCTTGGCAATATAGAGATAATTTACAAACATTTCTCGCGTCCCACTCTCAAATCCTTCGGAAATATTACTCATAACCGAAACACTCGCTCGTTGGATCTGGTCAGTAAACCCTCGGTCTCGGCAGGTATTAAAACTTTTATACACCTCGCGAGTGAGTTCTCTCGCCTTCTGCCAACACATCAAGTCCTCAAATCTTTGCACTGTTGCCATAGATTAATGGTAACACCATTTAAATTTTCCAATATTTAAATGTTTAATTTGGGGAAACGAAAAGAGCCCCTAAAGGGCTCTTTTCTTAAACATGGTGTTTTTAAACTACCCTTCGACTACGCTCAGGATAATCCCGCCATGGCGGGATTACCACGCAAAATGTGCAAACGCCTTGTTGGCTTCTGCCATCTTGTGAGTGTTCTCACGTTTTCTCACGGCATCACCTTCGTTGTTTGAAGCTGCGATAATTTCTTCTGCCAATTTCTCATGCATAGGTTTACCCTTCTTACTACGAGCGGCATCAACAATCCAAGTCATCGAAAGCATCTGACGTCTCTCTGGGCGTACCTCACGAGGGACTTGATAGTTGGCACCACCAACACGACGAGAACGAACTTCCATGGTAGGGCCAGTATTCTTGAGAGCAGTTTCAAAAACTTCAAGAGGATTTTCATTCTTGGTTTTCTCTTTGATAAAATTAAGAGCATCATAAACCACCTTACGAGCAGTAACCTTCTTCCCTTCCTGCATCGTGTAGTTGATAAACTTAGTGACCTTCTCGGAGTCATAGACTGCGTCAGGGATAATTTTCGGCTTGGCTTTAAGTTTGCGTCTCATTTGCTTGTTTATTGTTTATTGGAAATTGTTTATTTCCCTTTAGGCTTCTTAGCACCATACTGGGAACGTGTCTGGCGACGAGTCTCCACACCAGTAGCATCAAGCACACCACGAACAATAGTGTAACGAAGACCAACGTCTTTGACACGACCACCACGAAGAAGCACCACTGAGTGTTCTTGAAGGTTGTGACCAATACCAGGAATATAAGCAGTCACTTCAAGACCATTGGTCAGACGTACACGAGCAATCTTACGAATAGCGGAGTTCGGTTTCTTGGGAGTCTTGGTAGTCACCTTAGTGGCTACGCCACGTTTAAAGGGAGAGTTGAAGAAGGTTGGACGATTTTTAAGAGTATTGAATCCCCGCGTCAAAGCGACCGCCTTGGTCTTACGCTTAAGTTTTCCCCTTTTTCTCTTTACGAGTTGATTGATAGTAGACATCAAAAATCCTCCAAATGGAGACCCCCACTCTACTAAAAGGTTTGACCTTTTGCAACCAGATGACGAAAGGCCCCCTGTGAAGGGGGCCTCTTTGGTGGTCAGATATTCATGGCGATAGCCATGAACAGACCACCGACGATCGCTACCAGAACGGTCTTTTTCAACCATTCCGGCCACGAGTCGGTAAAGAACTGGTCCATGTTGCCTCCAACTATAACTATACACCCTTTTTATATATTTGTCAATGATTAAAATCCTATACCCGTAATAAAGCTAAAAATGGCTATAACTATGGGCAAAATCAACCTCCAAACGAAGAAGATAATGAAAAGGAGTAAGATAAAGCCGTAACGCTCAAAAAAGGTTCTAATCTGATTTAATTCAGACGGGAAAATAGCAAAAAGAAGTTTAGACCCATCCAAGGGTGGTATCGGAATGAGATTGAAAACTGCCAAAAGAATATTGATAAAGACGATTAGAGTTGTAATCTCTACAAAAGCTGAATTCCCAAATCCTTGGGAGAAACGTAGGAGAAGCCCAAAGATCACAGCAATACCAATATTTGAAAGTGGTCCTGCCCCAGCGACCATAGCCTCTGACCATCTTCCAGAGCGAAGATTGTAGGGATTATATGGTACAGGTTTCGCCCAGCCTAAAATGAAGCCTCCAAGTTGATAGGAAATAAGAGGCACAATGAAAGATCCAAAAGGATCAAGATGTTTGAGAGGATTAAGTGTCAATCGACCCTGATAGCGAGCGGTCTGATCCCCCAAGTAACTGGCCGCGTAGCCATGAGAAACTTCATGAATGACTACAGAAAAGATTAGAATAAAAATTTGAAATATAAACTCCATGATGCTAGTATATCGCAACTATGACTAAGATATGTATTATTACTAAAAAGGGCTCAAAAATGGGTGGAGGTTACTCCAACCGAACTCGTGCTACCCAATTTAATCCTACGGGAATGGTTAGGAAATACCCCAATCTCCAAAGAAAGCGTATCTATATACCTGAACTCAAGAAAACTATCACTCTCACCCTCTCCACTAAAGCTATCAAAACTATTGCCAAAAATGGTGCCCACAGCGTCCTCAAGAAAGCAGGAGTGATTTAAATACTCTATTTACAAATTTACTTCTCGACGTGACAGTCTTATTATACGTTACTATCTTACGATCGTGAGTAAGTAACGTATAGATAATTAAACTTTTATTTAAGACCAAATGATGCTCGTAGATATTTATCATTTTCCAATTCATCGACAATAAGATAGAGAACATTCTTTCCTACTCCTAAATCAGATTTAAGAAGGGTAAGAATATCTTCACACTCATACGGGTAGACCCAGACGCTATCCTGCAACAGATAGAATCCCGCTAATTTAAATAAGGTTCTGATCTGATCGCGACTCTTTCTTTTCTTCTCTGGAATATCAAAGATAATTACGCGCCACTTTCGATCCCACCTTTTTGGCTTTTCAATTTTAAAATCACTTAGTTGCCAACGACGCAATAAGCTCTCACCAGTAGCAGTTAAACAATATTTCCTACCATCGAAAACAAGCAAGCCACGCTTAGCTAATTTACTGGCAGATGACGCAATATATTCCTCCTGTCTGAAATTAGGAATTAAACCAAGTTTATTCATTGACTTCAGGACATTCGGTGCTACGAGAGCAATACTCATGAATCCTGCCAGAGAAACGGTCTCAAGAATCAATTTTTGTAAATTGTTATTTCTGGTCTTTTTGCTACTACTTATTTCTAATTTACCCATACGTTATTGACTCACGATAGTGACATTATAACGTATTTTTCACAAAGCATACAAATATCTATTATTTATTATTTTAAATTGAGAACTTGTCCATCTGTTTCAAAAGTGATTGCGCCCTTTTCAGCGGTACTTAGAATTTCTGCTCCCACTTTTTGTAAAATGTTTAAAACCTCCTGATGCGGATGACCATAGGAGTTATTTTTTCCGGCAGAAATAATTGCAAAAAGAGGAGAAACACTCTGAGCATAAGAAAGTGAGGTAGAAGTACGTGAGCCATGATGACCTACTTTCAAAACATCAACATCAAGAATTTCTGAATTAAGCTTAAATAAAATATTTTCTGTTTTGATTGGAGAATCACCAGTGAAAAGAAAGGATTGACTGCCATAAACCAATTTAGCCACAACAGAAGCTTCATTAGTATCCCATTTTGAAACATCTTGGTTTGGGAAAAGGATGAAGAGTTTCACCCCATCGCCAAAATTAATAATCTGTCCTCTTCTTGCAAGAAGCCTCTGAACCTTATTATTATTCAATCTGATATTAAGTTCCTCACCAAGAGAATTTTTACTCTCAACTCCAGGCTCAAGATATAATCCAATGTCATAACGAGCAACTACTTCCAAGAGTCCGCCAATATGATCTGCATCTGGATGAGTAGCAACTACCACATCTATTGATCGATCACCGAAAGGTAAAAGTTTCCCCAATTCTGAAACAACTCTGCGATTCTTGCCCCCATCTATCAAAACTTGATACTTGTTTGGAGTTTGAATTAAGATGGCATCACCTTGGCCAACATCTAGAAATGAAACTTTGAGTTTCTCTGACTGATGTTGAAACAATAAAATCCAAACGACAATGTTACTAAGAAGCAAAGTAGCCAAAATTACTTCTCGCCAATGCTTTTTAAATATAAACTTTCCTATATAATTACGATATGAAAACATTTGAAGAATATACATTCAATATACCTAAGCTCAAGGGTATTAGCGACAAGACTATTGAGGAACACTTGAAGCTTTATGCTGGATATGTGAAGAACACCAATGAACTCTTGGCTCAGGAAAGATACGACCGTCGTTTCCCCTTCGAGTGGAACGGCATGAGGAATCACGAAGTTTATTTCAAGTCTCTTGAAGGTGGTTCGACTCCGCTCACCCCAAGTGGTCCTCTCAGAGAAGTCGATTGGGAGAAATTTAAAACATTGGCACTAACTAGAGGTGTGGGTTGGGCTATGCTTTACTACGATCCTATTTCTAAGCAACTCATCCAAAGCTGGGTAGACGAACAACACTTAGGCCAACTCTCCCAATGCGTCCCCATCCTCGCTCTCGATATGTGGGAACACTCCTACGTCGCCGACTACCAACCATCCGGCAAGAAACAATACATTGAAGACTTTTTCGCCAATCTCAATTGGCAGAAAATCGAAGAGAATTTTAAAAAAGCTTCACAGTAGCAAACGACAAAGAACCCAAGAAGTGCGAGACAAAAAGAATCCACGATAGCAACAGATGAGTTACCAAAGTGATTGGCCAAGCAATTACAACACTCACATACGAAATAATTACCGCCAGAAATCCAACCAGCATAGTGTACGGTACGATAAGAAGAATGAGAAGATTGGCTGGCAAAGAAACCAAGGAGACATCACCGACTAGATAGATAAGTAGTGGAAGAACAGCTATTTGAGTAGCAATAGTTTGAGCCAAAGTTTGTTTAATTTCCCACTTCTCTGTAACCCATTTTATCCATTGTCCGACTAAGGGCACAAGATAAATGAGACCAAGAGTAGCAAGGAAAGAAAGCTGGAAAGAGGGATCGAAAACTAATATCTTCGGATTTTGTAATAGCATTAGAAAACCAGCCATAAGAAGTGCCCGTGGAGCAGAATAATTTCGACCAAACAGACCTGCCACAATGACGGTAAAAGCCATGAGGGCTGCTCTTACTACAGTAGCTTCTCCACCAGTCATAATGACAAACAAGGTCACACCCACAATCGAAGCAAAAGCTGGAGCATGCTGAAAGCGAGCCCAACCCAAACGTAGGAAAAAATTCTGAAAAAGTTTCCTGAGAAAGTCAGCAATAAGTGTGATATTGAATCCTGAAAGAACTACAATATGAATCACTCCAGCCCGACGAAACTCCTCAAGAATATTTGCAGGTAAGGCATCCCGTCCTGCGACCACAAGACCCATAAGTAGGCTAGCATATGGTTCAGCCAAAATAGTTTTAGCCTGCTCAACAAAATTTCTCTTAATCTTAAAAAGGGTGGCTTTTATCGGATTGCCATGCCCGCTTGAAAGTACTAAAACATTGGCAAAGCTCAAAGTGTAATAAATATCATCCTTAGCTAGATACTTTCCATAATCAAACGGACGACTACTATCTTCAGATTCGATTAAACCGGGTTTTTCAAATTTCCCAGACACTTTCACCTTGTCACCGTATTGTACTTGATGGTAGAGAGGAGCAGAAACTAACACTTTCTCGTTATTATCAGCAAGGAAAACAAATCTTCTAACATTATCTTTGTCTTCTGGTTCACTCACCACCACTCCAGTCTCTGTCGGTAACTGAAGTTCATGAAAATCCTTGACAGCATAACGCAAAGAACCAAGAGAAAAAGCAATTAATAACAATACCAGTAACAGGACTTCGGATCCGACTTTCCCATACCAAACTTTTTCAACAACAGTAATCGCTACAGCAACAAAGAGTATCAAAAGGAAAATTAGTGGTGGTAGAAAAAAGAATGAAGAGACAAAGACGCCTCCTACAAAACTAAGGATAAACAGTAAAACTGGATTAAGAAAGTTTGTAATCTGAACTTGCTCCATTATAGAGAGTGATATTGAGATCATCGGCAAAAGAAGTGGCAATCTCATCGCAACGTTCATTATATTCATGCCCCGAATGTCCGGCCACATACTTCCACTCAATTTTCTTCTCGTCTGAAGCAAGAACCAACGCTTGCCAGAGATCTTGATTCAAAACCGGTTTCTTAGCTGTTGTTCTCCAACCACGCAATTGCCAACCCTTAATCCATTCTGTAATCCCCTTCATGACATACTCAGAATCAGTAAACAGTACACAGTTGTCAGCAGACAGTTTGGATACAAATTCCAAAGCTTTTATAGCAGCTGAAAGTTCCATGCGATTGTTGGTGGTGTGATCTTCCCTACCACCCAACTCAATTGTACGAATGCCGTCCATGACAATAGCCCCCCAGCCTCCCGGACCAGGGTTTCCTCTTGATGAACCATCTGTATAAATTTTTATCATAGTTCGATATTACTCACTATGACCCTGAGTGCAATCGAATGGGTCATACTTCTATATTAACAATTCTAAGACGTAATTCAGGTCTATTTCTAAAATAAGACTTTTCAAGGTGGGCATGGAGGGTACACAAACAGGGGCTAGGGGCTAGGTTATAGCTGCTAGGTGATGCGAAGAAAGAAATTGCCTTCAAATTCGAGGAGAGGGTTAATTCCAAATGTTCCTTAGTTTTGCCAAACTGTTTTACTGATTGAATTGAAGCATTCTTTATTTTAAAAATCGGCTTTTCATTACCCATACCAAAAGGAGCAAATTGAGAAAGTATTTGCCAGAGACCTTCACCAATATCTGAAAGTACAAGAGGTATGCACTCATCCCCACTTGGAGGTTCAACCTCCAAGTGGAGCAAAGATTGTGAAAGTTTTTCTTCTAGCACACTGACTTGCTCAAGTGTGACTGAGAATCCTCCCGCACCCTTATGCCCACCAAACTCCATGAAGGCCTCTTGAGTAAGTGTCATAAGTGCATGAAGATCGTAGCCATTATACGAACGGCAGGAACCTTTAAGTATTCCATCGCCATCCCTTCCCCAACAAAATACTGGTCGCTCATATTCTTCCACTAAGCTATTACAAACCAAGCCTGACAGACTCGGCTTCCATTCCGGATTCCCTATCACAATCACCGCAGGAATTGACTCCCGTTTCTTCAAATGTGTCTTAGCTTCTTTTACCATACTAGCCACAAGACCTTTTCGCTCTGCATTAATCTTTTCTAAATGTTCCACCAATCTCATCGCTTCTACCGGATCATCTGTTGAAAGTAATTTGAAGGCGTCTTCCGGAATACCCATACGTGAAGCGGCGTTAATACGAGGGGTAATCGAGAAAGTGACATCATCTTCAGATATATTTCGTCTACCAAGATTCAACTTGTTAAAGAGCGCCGTTAATCCTGGACGAGGTGACTTTCTAAGAACCTCTAATCCAAAATACGCTAAAATTCTATTTTCTCCCACTAGAGGAACCATATCAGAAAGTGTAGCAATACCAACCATATCAAGTGACCACTTTTCAATACCTGATTTCTGCCCAAAATCCTTCTTAGCATAGATAGCCTGAACTAATTTATACACTACAGCCGAACCACAAAGACCATCAAAAGGATACGTACTCTTCTTAAGTTTGGGATTTACAATAGCGTAAGCTTCAGGAAGTTTTGTATGTGGTTCATGATGATCTGTAACTAAGACATCCATACCGAGAGAATTAGCTAAGGCAATCTCTTCAACGTCGGAGATTCCACAATCTACAGTGATGATGAGCTTCGCTCCTCTTTCTGCACACTCTTTCACAGCGTCTAAATTGAGACCATAACCCTCATCATGCCGATGTGGAATATAAAAGGAATAATTTTTGTATCCTATCCTTTTGAAAAAATCTGAAAGTATCACAGCCCCAGGAATACCATCAGCATCATAATCAGAGAAAACTAATATATGCTCTTCGTTTATAAGAGCTCTAAGCACTCGATCTCTTGCTCTCTTCATATCTGGAAGAAGCATGGGATCATGAAGATATGCATAATTCGGCTTGAGAAAAGCCTCCTTGTCTTCAAGTTTGATGCCACGTGAATTCAGAAGGGTTTCAAGGAGATCGGGAAAATGCATTGGACTATTTTACCACGCGTATTAAGATAACCTTATGAGACCACCACTAAATCATGGTGCCAGTAACCTTGCAGGTATTCTTATCATCATTTTTATCATTATTATTCTTACTACCAATGCAAGCAACAATAAGGGCGACACAGGTTTGGGTTGGGCCATAGGAAACAATATTTCAAACGGAAATTATTCGATCAGTGGCTCATCTTCAAACAATAGAACAAATTCAAATGACAATAGCTCAAATACAAATTCTGGCACAAATGAAGTGGTTATCGGTACAGGAAACGCAGCTTATTCATACCAACCCTATGAAGAATATATTACGTTAGACAACCGTAGTCGTACTCCAATCAACATCACTGGCTGGCAACTCAGAAATGGTAAGGACAAGCGTCCATATTATATAGGTTCAAATTTGCAAAAATTTTCAGCTGACATCGCGATCATTCCTCAAGCTACTCTTATACTTTCTCCCAATGACAAATCCATAAATCAAGATGTCATCTTGGGTGACAATGAACGAGCAATCATAACTACTGGTTCAATTGGTAATCGCTCACCCTACACCATTACTAGCTTCAAGGAAAATATATGTACTGGTTATCTCGAGGATCTACCTAATTATGCTTTCAACCCCGCTCTCTCGCGTAATTGTCCACGTCCAAACAATGAATTAGGGATAGAAAACATGGATACATCTTGTCGCAATATAGTCAGCTCTATCTCATCCTGCGAAACACCTCAAATTGGTGAGAAAATAAACAATGAATACTGTGCGGACTGTTATAAAGGCAAATTACTTTCAAGTAATTGCAAAACCTTCATTCAAGAGCATTTCAATTACCAAGGATGCCTGATTTATCATCAAAGTGATCCGAAATTTTCTGGCCAAACTTGGCGAGTCTTCCTTGGTCGAGGGTGGGAAATGTGGGCCAAAGAGTACGAGTCCATTGAGCTCTTCGACCGCTTCGGCCAGCTGGTTAATTATCAAAACTACTAATGAAAGACGCCAACTGCATCTTCTGCAAAATCATAGCGGGCGAAGTACCTGCATACAAAGTTTATGAGGATAACGATTTCCTAGCATTTCTTGATATCAACCCAATGTCTCCCGGCCACACGCAAGTGATTCCAAAGGAGCATCATCGTTGGGTTTGGGATGCGCCCAATGCCGGAAAATACTTTGAGATAGTAAGAAAAATAGCACTAGCTCAACAGAAAACTTTTAATACAGAACAGATACATTTGAAAATTGACGGCACTGATGTCCACCATGCTCACATTTGGGTTTTCCCTGACTTGAAGGCGCTGGGCAATAAAATGGACTTTGAAAAAAATGGAAAGATGATCCGCAAATTTATCTAAAATGGCATTACTTCTCAAT
>CAZGIA010000003.1:24029-38329 GCA_964526075.1 uncultured Candidatus Saccharibacteria bacterium | reverse complement strand
TTCAAAATCTTAATCATGATAAAGGGAAACGCTTTGTCATGGCTAGACGTGGCGCACGGATGGTCAAGAACATGATGCGAGGTTTCAATCCTTTCAGGAAAAGATTTTAATTATTTCCACGCAGGAAATCTTTCCAAATCATTTTTCTTTTACCAGCTGGAATAATTTTAAGGGGTTCAAATTTTCCCTCACGTATTTCCGCATCTTTCACTACCACTCTCACTTCTTCTCCATTTTTCTTTTTGAAAAATAGGTATGCCCCTGGCCAAGTACTGTAGGCAAGAACTTTTCTTAAATTATTTTCAGCTGAGTCGGTTAAATCTAGAAGTCCATCTTCCTTCTTGATCATCTTGGTAAAGGTTGCTTTCGAGTGATCTTGCTGTGTACTTGTTAAACACTCGGTGTTTAACAAGAGGGAGATCAAGAGCTGGCCACCTGCCTTAGCCAACTTCTCTTCCACTACTTCATAATGATCGGGCCAAGGTGTTATCTCCACCTTTTCTTGAGCGATAATAGGTCCGTGATCCATTTGTTCATCCATTTCTATAATCGTAACTGCAGGCTCGCCTAAACCTAAGATAATGTTTTGAATTGGTGCTGGGCCACGCAAGTTGGGAAGGAAGGAAGGATGTACATTCCAGGATTTGTACTTAGGAATTTCCAAAAGTTTTTTCGGTAAAATTTTACCAAAGGATGCAACTACAAAAATATCGGCTTCAAGAGCTTCAAGCTCGGTGAGAGAAGGAAGTGGCAAACTGGCATCAGAAATTTTAAGTATAGGAGAGTATCCAGCAACCTCGAGTTCATTCAATACAAATTCGGAGAAACGCGATGAACCGAAAAAGACTATTTTAGGATTGGATTGTTTCATGATCTTTTGGTGGGAGGTCACGCACATTTTTTGCTTTATCTATGAAGAGAACTCCATTTAAGTGGTCTATTTCATGTTGGAAGATTTGAGCTAGTAGACCAGAAGCTCCCGATACAAGATGACGACCTGATTCATTGTAAGCACCAATGGTAATTTTCTCATGACGTAGCACTTGTCCATAAAGGTAACGTAGAGAAAGGCATCCCTCCTCCATATTATTCTTTTTTCTCGAAACCTTGATAATCTCTGGATTAATAAATACTAGGTCTTCAAGTTTTTCTCCAAGATTCACTTTCTTTTTCTTCATCAAAGTAAGAGCTGGACCACTTACCACAAAAATACGAAGAGATACTCCGATCTGTGGTGCAGCTATAGCCACGCCATCCTCCTCAGCGTGAAGAGTTCTTTTCATTTTCTTGAGAATTAAAGAGATTTTTTTTGAACCTATTTCCTCAATTTTCACAGCTAAGGCCACTTCCCTTAAGATTGGGGAGTCCTTGACTACTAGTAATTTCTGTGTTTTAAGCTTAGACATTTCCTATAAGATGCTTTCGGGATCTACTTTAATACTAAATTCACCTCCGAGCAAAGAGAGTTTTCTTATCAAATCTTCCTCTGGCCAAGTATTTTTAGGGATTCTGAAGATCAAGGAGTGATTGAGTAGATCGGGATTATAACGAATAAATTCATCACGAAGTCTTAAAATTTTGACGTTTTCTCCTTTTTGCGTGCTACTTATCTTAATGAAAATAGAAAATGGTGGGTATAAGAGTAGTTTTCTTTCTGCTATTTCACTTTGGTAGAAGTCAATAATGTTGCCTGTAGAAGCCCAGGCCAAAATTTGTTTGCCGATGTTTCGAGTTTGGATGAGTGATTCAATCTTGGTTATTTCTCGCAAACTACTAATTAAATAAAAGATACGTTCGTGGATTCCAAAGTCTGGAATGGAAAAGAGGGCGTCCACAGAAACAACTGCGCTATAAGGCACTGTCTCTAGATGATAGAAGGTCATTTCGGTTCCAACCAGAATACCACCTTCAGTTTGAAACTTTTTCATAATTTTTTTTGCTTCACGCTCTGTTGGTGCGTGATCTTTATCTAGGATAAAGACTTTGTACTTAGGAAATAGAGCATGAGCTTGGCGAGCAATTTCAGTAGTTCCGATTCCAAGAGGAAGTAGTTTCCAACTACCACAATACCCACAGGTAGTAGCACTTTCTCTTCGTTCACGACAAGCATGGCAGATGTAGATTGTAGTTTCGCCATGGCGGTGGAGTACCACTGGTGCTCCGCAATTAAGACAAGGAAGTACGAAACCGCAATCACCACAGACAGTAGTAGGTGCCAAACCCTTACGTGCGCCGAAGAGGAAAAGTTTTCCAGTTTCAAGTAAGGCTTTCTCCATAAAAGTTTTTAACTCAGGTGAAAAAATTTCAAAACGTCCAGCTTTATTCTGAGTAGACTTGGCATCTATGAGCATAACTTTTGCTGTAGAGAGTCTCCAGCGGATAAGAGATAAATCGCTGATAGGAGTGAGTAATTTATTTCTCTCGTCACTATTTTTCTCTCGCCATAGAGTTTCAAGTGAGAGTATAGAATCACCAAGGACAAGTTGTCTCCCGCTACTTTTGGCTAGATTTTCTACGAGCGTTCTTAAATGAATGTAAGGTCGAGTAAGAGTACGATAGGCTCGTGAATTTTCCCTTTCCAAAATAATGGTATCTATATCAGTCCTTGGGAAAAGTAGTCCAGCAGAAGTGGTAATCAAGAGGATGGGATGGGGCTCGGCGAGTGCCTTCTGCCAGCTTCTTTTCATTTCTTCTTTTCTCCCTGAAAGAGAGAATGTATAAACGAAATCATTGATGCCCTTAGAAAGTTCGGATCGTACATGCTCAATCTCCAAATGACTTGCTACGATCACTAAACATGAGTTAGCCCGAGCGAAAGATTGACGCACTAGAGCTCTATACTGACCGAAACGTTCCTCACTTTCCATTTGGAGAAGAAGAGTTTCTTTAGAATGTTCACTGACCTTTCTTTTTCTACTTGGTGGTAGTTTTAAAAAGTTTTCTACTTGATCGCTAATCATTTTTGGCAGATGAGTTGAGAGTAGTATGCCGAGTGAAGTCGCGTAGTAATGGGCAGTTTTTTCAAAAGCTTTCAAAATCTCTGGGGGAAGTTTGGCATCTAGAATATTTGATTTGGCAATCTTTTTAAGCAAGAAGCCAGCTCGACGGATTTCAGCTTTGGCAGTTTTTACATCCCGTGAACCTAGGACCAAACCTAGAATTTCCTTTTGTCTCAAGGATATTTTTACAAATGAGCCTGGAGAAAGTTTTTGTGCTGAGAAGTAGGAAAGGGAAGTGGGAGCATAGTTCTTGGTCACAGGGGCTACTTCTATCAAGTAACTTTTGATTCTCACTTTTCCCTTCGGCATGCCGTTATAGTATCATTGTCCAAATGGCTAGAAAACTGGGCATTGATCTTGGTACTACCAACATTTTGGTCTTTGTTCCTGGTAAGGGAATTGTTTTAAATGAACCTTCAGTCGTAGCAGTTTCTTCTGATAACAAAATTCTCGCTATAGGTATGGAAGCAAAATTAATGATAGGTCGCACCCATGGAGATATTATTGCTTATCGTCCGATGAAAGATGGAGTGATCGCAGATTATCGCGTTACTGAAGCTATGCTTCGTTATTATATTGATAAAACTTTGGGTCGATGGAATATTTGGAAACCAGATGTGCTCATCTCGGTACCGGCAGGAGTAACATCGACAGAGAGAAGAGCTGTCATAGAAGCAGCGGTGAAAGCGGGAGCTAGAAATGCTTATGTAGTAAAGGAACCAATTCTAGCTGCTATAGGTGCGGGGATTCCTATTCAGGAAGCTGTTGGACATATGATTGTAGATATTGGTGGTGGGACCACCGATGTCGCAGTCATCTCCCTTGGTGGTATTGTGGCTTCAACATCGGTGAAGGTAGCAGGAAACAAGTTGGACGCAGCCATTTCAGATTATGTGAAAAAGAATTTTAACTTGATTATTGGCGACAAGATGGCTGAAGATATTAAGATTCAGATTGGCTCTGCCACTTCTATGGATGAAGAATTGACGATGAGTGTGAAGGGGAGAGACTTCGTACTCGGTCTTCCTCGAACTATTGAACTCAAGACCAATGAGGTAGTCAAAGCAATTTCGAAAGAGTTGCGCGAAATGGTTAAGGCAGTGAAAGAAGTATTACAAGAAACTCCTCCTGAACTTTCTTCAGACATAATTGATAGAGGTATCATTATGACTGGTGGATCTTCTCAACTTCGTAATTTCCCTGAGCTCATGTTTCGTCGTACTGGAGTGAAGGCTGTATTAGCCAAAGACGCTTACTTCTGTGTAGCCAAGGGTACTGGTGTAGCCCTTGAGCATTTGGATACCTATAAGAAGAGTATGATTGCGAAGCGTTGACCTCACCCCAACCCTTCTCCTTAGAGGAGAGGGCAGAGTGTGTCAACGTGGCAGGTTGACACAACTTCGCTGAATTCAAAAGTCAATTTCTTTTGGGCGGTCCGTCAGGACCGCCCTTACTTTTATCAAATATAAATTAAAGCCGGTCGCAGAACAAAGAAGTATTGTATAGTAATGCTCTCATGTCAATTTTTAAGATTAACAACGAATTTAAGCCAGCTGGGGATCAACCGAAAGCTATTGAAGGTTTGGTTAAGGGTATAAAGAGGAGCTTAAATCACTCTGAGTGGCCCATGCCACAACTGATTGTCGTAGATGGCGGTGTTGGGCAATTAAATGTTGCAAGAAGAGTGACTAGTATTCCAGTAGTGGCTGTGATCAAGGATGATAAGCATAAAGTCAGAGAAATTTTAGAACTTGGTCAACACTCGGTGTTAGCCAAAGAGATATTGTTGGCCAATGCAGAGGCCCATCGCTTCGCTATTACCTATCATCGTAAGTTACGTTCAAAAGGATTTAGGTTATAATTTAAGTATGAGTTCTTCTTCGAAAATTAGAGTTGCGGTCCTTCGGGGTGGACCTTCGCCCGCTTACGAGGATTCTCTCAAGACTGGTGACTATGTGCTCTCACTTCTGCGAGGCATGCCAGAGAAGTACGATCCGATTGATATCTTCATCTCTCGCGATGGAGCTTGGCATTATGATGGCGTTAGTAATGATCCACATCAAATACTGAGAGATGTGGATGCTGTCTGGAATGGTCTTCATGGTTCATACGGGGAAGATGGTGGTGTTCAACAACTGCTTCATGGTTTGCAGAAACCATTTACTGGTTCTGGGATTACTGCTTCAGCCTTTGCTCATAATAAGGATTTGAGCAAGAGATTATATGAAAGACATTCACTACTCACTCCTGCTCATGCCATCCTATCTAAGGATAATTTTTCTGATGAAGAGTTGATTAGAATTTTTCGGAACTATCTTCATCCTGTCATTGTGAAGCCAGCCACTGGGGTACGGGCCCTTGGGGTTCGTATGGCATACACCTTCCAAGAACTTAAGGATGCTGTGAAGAAAACTTTTGAACATTCATCTAAGGTGATGGTTGAGGAATATGTGAAGGGTACGATTTCAACTTGTGCCGTAGTAGAGCATGGTAAGGGAGAACGACTTTATACCTTGATACCTACTGGTCGACATTCTATTGAGATCAATAAAAAAATTGAGGAAATAGCCAAGCTGGTACATGAAGTATTGGGACAGAGACATTATTCCTCATCAGATTTTATTATCACCGCTAGTGGGAAGATTTATATTCTTGAGACGAATTCCTTGCCAATACTTCATGAAAATTCTCCTCTCTATCACTCGCTTCTTGCTACTGGCTGGCAACCTCAAGACTTCTGTGATCATTGTTTGAAATTGGCACTTAACAAATTTGAATAAAGACAATGACCAGCCAGATTTCTTGGCTGGTCATGCATACGAATGGACTGGCGGAGTAATAGACAGCCTAGTGGCCAAACCAGACTGTCATGAGACGAGGGTTCCAGTCCATGGTGTGCCCTCATCTCAGGGCGAGTTCTACCGCAAATTTAATCTATTTTTATTTAAAATACAAGTCTTATTGATTTTTGGACCTTGGTCAAGTAAGATTTCAAAGTTAATGAAACTCACTTCAACCCTCAGGTTCTAGGTAGAGTAAGGGCCCTTAGCTTAGTTGGTAGAGCGCCTCATTTGCAATGAGGAGGTCACCGGTTCGAATCCGGTAGGGTCCACAAAAGGCACAAATGTCCCGCCTGCGCGGGACTTTGTGCTTTTGTGGAGGACGGAGACATGTTTTCTCAGTAGAGAAAACAGTCGAGTCAGGGTCGTGAAAATTCTGAAGCGACGGCGACAGAATTATTCCTGACCACATATGGAAGAGATAGCATTGATAATCATTAATGGTACCTGACCCCATTTACCCTGATTCTAAGAGTCATCAGACTCGAACGAGGTGGGTCAAGTGTGCAATACGACCACATACAGCCGATATGAAAACGAGAAAGGGGGTTGGCTGAGCCGGTTGGTCGAGCCCTGCCGAGACCGCATTAGTTCTCAAGATTTTCCGCAAAATGGGTTCTGACTTTTTCAAACTCTCCATTCTTTAGTATAGTTTATTTATATTACTGCATCAACTTTTGCCGCAACAATGAAATCATTTTCAGAAAGCCCGCCGATAGCGTGGGTATAAAGTTCTAATGTCACTTTATTATAAAACACATGTATATCTGGATGATGGTCCTCCATTTCAGCTACATCAGCCACCCGCTCCACAAAATTTATCGCCCCAATAAAATCAGAAAATTTAAAATCTTTAGTAATCTTTTTACCATCAGCAATCAAGCTCCAGCCTTCCACCTCTTCCATATACCTATCAGCTTCTTCTTTCGTAAGTGGCTTCGCGCCCCCTTCACACGGCACACATTTCTTTTTTAAGAATTCACTAGACATTATTTATATATTTTAACACAATATTATACAATCTGTGCATGCAAAAATTATGTATTCCATACGCATCAAATTTCGGCCACGCCAAAGGACGGGCAAGTACACCCAATATCACCGCCTATACCCAGAACCAATACTTCCCCTATGCTCGCCAAGACAAAGAGAGTAAAAAGGGCGAAGTCGAAAGTGGAAAAGGAAAAGGTGTCAGCCACCTTTTTTCTCTTCGTTTTTCAAACTCAAGAAAACTATCAAAGGTCTTCGAGTCCAGCCAACACCCAACCAATATAAAAAAGACCTCATAAAAACATGAGGTCTTTTTTATTTTGTGGAGGACGGAGACATGTTTTCTCAGTAGAGAAAACAGTCGAGTCAGGGTCGTGAAAATTCTGGAGCGACGGCGAACAAAATATTCCTGACCACTGGTGGAAGTCACAGTCGGAGTGGCTTCTTTTCATATGTATGAAAGCTAGGGTAGAAATCTGTACTTAATAATAGCAATTAGACCGTACACGGCATCCATAAAATTAATGTGCTTACCCTGATCCTTATTGCGCGGCATATACTGGATCGGTACATTTATTATCTTCCCTCCCATCTTAGTGAACTTACAAGAAACTTCCGCTTCAAATTCAAAACCGCTACTTTCTAGATTCATCTTACGAATTGCGTCCCTTGTAAAGAGCTTGTAACAAGTGTAGAGGTCCTTGACGTTGCGGAGGTATAGCATATTAAATGCGTACGTGAGAAGTTTTGCACCCAATACATAATGGTAGCCAAATCTAGACCACTGACTTTCTCCTCGGTTTCCATAGACTGCTATTAGATCGTTTCCTGTCATAAATTTCAATAACTTTGGAATATCTGAAGGGAAATATTCAAGATCAGCGTCCTGAATGATTACGTAGTCGCCTGTCGCGATGCTAAACCCGGTCCTCAGTGCAGCGCCCTTTCCGCGATTTACCTTGTGCGTAGAAAGAACGAAATTGTACTGATTTCTCAAATCCGCTAGAATTTCTTGTGTCTTGTCAGTAGAGCCGTCATCGATGACTAAAATTTCTTTCTCGACGTTCAATTGTAATTCAACAATCATCTTCACGGTTGCAGATATAAATTTTTCTTCATTATGGACCGGAATGACTATCGAAAGCTTCATTGCGTAATTCTAAACGAATCGTGAGATATTTCAAACTTTTTTATAGTGGAAAGATTTGCACTATTTCTTCGCAAGAGAATAATGATAGAATCATCTGCATAAACAGAAGCCCAGTCGCTGTCAAAGACCTTTTTAGTGATGAATTCTTGACCCCATGGAGTGTAGTCTCGGTAATAAAAGAATATAGTATTGAAATTATATTTCTTATCCATCCTATCAAAAACCTTAGGATCCTCTAATGCATTTATATATTCTTCGTCCACGAATGTCTTACTATAAGCCTCTGGTCGATTGTCGAAATAAACTTTCTCATCGTGATTTAGGTTGTATATCAGGTAACCTCCAATGTCATAATTATTAAATATGGGTCCATGCAGATTGTTATTTCTAAAAAAGTTTCCGGCGGAATTAGTACCATTTTCCTCTCCGATTCCAAAATTAGTACTTCTGTTTGCAAGAAGGCCGATGCTACAGATCGCACCGATAAGCCAAAGAGAAACGCAGGCGAGAGTCTTTAACGTCTCGTTTCTCATAAAGGTGAGTCTGCCATTATCTCTGCCGTAGATGATACCTAGATTTACAGCGAGAGCGAGTATTGCAACTAACCCGAATGTAGGGAAATCTCTAATTGCTGACCATCCCATATATCCAAATACGGACACCATTATTAGGATGGGGATCGATATTTTTTTTAAATTTTTTATCGCTGCGAGAACATAGCTCACAAGGACAAGACTGATTAACGTTTTGTATGTAAAAAAAGTAAAAGTATTTCCGACTCCAAGACCATTCAGAAAGTTTATAGATTGATTTTCAAAGACTCTATACGTGTAAATGTCGAAGATTTGAAACGGATATAGGATGCCATAAATGCCGGCAGGATTAATTAGTGATACTAGACATGTCGTGAGGAGTATGATTGTGAGTCGCTTGACCTTTGTGTAGCTTCTCTCTGCTATGGCTCCGACAAGATAAGCACCGATGATAAATGGTCCAAACACAAATCCGATATGCAGATTGACCCAAAGTATTTGAATAAATGGAAGAGACAGGAGCCATTTGGTCCCTAAACTCCCTTCTGAATATTTGGTGCAAATCCAGATAAAAATCGCTGTGAATAGATAACTAAATACTTCTGGCCTAACCTCAGCACGTGATGCAATAATTGGTATGGCTATGAGTGCAATGGTAAGTATCGCGATTGGGCCCACTTTTTTGCGAGCTAAGTCAATCATTAGCCAGAACGCCAGAAGCATTCCAACTATGTACAGAAGGGATAATCCTGAGAAGCCTGATAGTTTATAGAATATATAGAACACCACGCCGGAGAGCCAGTGGTGATTAATAAATCTGGCATTACCTTCGGTATACGAATAGAAATTTGTAGCTAAGACGGCGTTTCGATCTGTAGCAGTACCAATTAGGATTATCTCACCATTCTTGATATGTCGCCCCAAATCAGCGGTAACAAAATCAATTTTTACCATCAGGCTCACTGCGAGAATTACGAGTAAGGAACTAATGAGTAGTTTATGATTTAAGGTCATAGATTATTGTGGTTATTATATCAAAAATACACAAAAACCTGCCTGTAGAATCGAAAAACCGACCAATATTGGTCGGTTTTTCGATTCAGTAAGTATTGTATCTTACTTCAAGTGAGAGGAAACAAGTTTCGTCATTTCGAACATGGTCACTTCGCTCTTACCACCGAAAAGTGGTTTAAGTTTGTCATCAGCCAAAATGTTACGTTTGTTCTGCGGATTTTGAAGATCGTGTTTCTTGATATAAACCCACATTTGTTTGACTACTTCTCCACGCGGCATAGGGCCCTTGCCGACCACTGCCTCGAGTTCGGCCGAGAGATTCATCGGCTTCATGAGGGCTGGATTTGCTGTTCTTACCATAAGTTAATGTAATTACGTCCTTATAAACGGACAAGAACTATTATACCATAGAAAACTTGTCCATGGGGATGTTAACATATAGAAGTTACTATGCTTAAAGCACTTTTTTCAATATTACTATTAATCCTCATCTTTATCGGTGGTGAAAAATGGCTTAACAAAGGCGTTATCCCATGCGAAAAACCGATACCGTATTCTATTGGTTCCTTCGATCGACGCTTCAATCTCTCGAGAGAGAAGTTTTTAGCTGTCCTTACTAAGGCCGAAATGAGGTGGGAGTCCGCCTTAGGCAGAGAATTGTTCACTTACTCTCCCGAGGACGCGTCACTTACTATTAATCTCGTTTATGATTATCGACAAGAAGTGACTGAAGAACTTTTTACCATAGAGAAGACAGTTAAGACAGGAGAGACTGGTTATGATGCCCTTGATCTTAAATATCGCTCGCTGAAGTCTCAATATCAGGAAAGGAAGAGTGAGTATGATATGACTGTAGCTAAATTCAATCAAGAAAGTGCTCTTTATGAGGAAAGTGTCAAAAATTGGAATGCTGGTAATAGATCTTCACGAGAAGAATTTGAAATTCTAGAGACCAAGCGACGCTTATTGGAAAACACACTTTCAAACTTGAAATTATTGGAGACCAGTTTCAATACTTTGGTCAAGGAGGTCAACACTACTGCGGGGGAACTAAATGCTCTAGCTCGTAGACTCAATCTTGATGTCAAGGTTTATAATACCGTGGGTGCTTCTAGAGGAGACACTTTCACAGGTGGAACTTATACTTCTGATTTAGAAGGTGAACATATAGATATTTTTGAATTTGAAAATGAGGAGAAGTTGGTTCGTATTCTAGCTCACGAGTTTGGGCACGCTCTTGGTCTTGAACATGTGAATGATGCTGAGGCTGTGATGTACTATCTCAATGAGGGCGATGCTGAAGAATTAACTCAATCTGACTTGGATGCACTTACCCTTCTTTGCGGTGTACAATAAGCCAATGTCTAAATTAATCTTTCTTGATACCGAATCAACAGGCAATGAGCCGAAGACGGATAGGCTGTGCCAAGTCTGTTTTGAAGTTGATGGAAAACTGAAGACCAAATATTTCAAACCCTCGATACCAATCTCAGTGAAAGCTATGAGTATTACTCATATCACCAACAAGATGGTCGAGAAGGCGGAAGTCTTCTCGCAATCCGAGATGAAATACGAACTCGAAGCGCTTCTCAAGGATGGTGTGTTGGTGGCGCATAACGCACTCTTTGATATCGCAATGATGAAGAATGAAGGAGTAGAAGTGCCACGCTTCATTTGTACCTTACGTGTGGCACGACATCTTGATCAAGAAAACAAGATTCCAGAATACAATTTGCAGTATTTGCGCTATTACTTGGATTTAGAAATAGAAGGGACGGCTCATGATGCAGAGGCAGATGTTCGGGTGCTGAAGGCTGTCTTTGACCGACTTTTTGCTAAGATGCGTCTCTCTTATGAGAGTGATGAATCTGTGGTAGACGAGATGATCAAGATTTCTGCTAAGCCGACACTTTTCAATCTTATGATCTTTGGCAAATATAAGGGCAAGACTATGACAGAGGTAGCTAAGATTGATCGAGCTTATCTGGAATGGCTTCTCGCACAGAAGTTGGCAAATGAAGAAGGAGAGGAGGATTGGATCTACACTCTTAAACATTACCTAGCCCCTAGAAGCTAGTCCCTGTATAATACGGATATGGGTATCAAAGATTTTTTCCTCAGACAAGCACTTAAGCACAAAATGAGGGATGTGCCTGAAGAGCAACGTGATAGACTAATTTTAGTTATGGAGAAGAACCCTGATTTTTTTAAAAAGATTGGAGAAGAAGTTAAGAAGCTGACTAAGGCCGGACAAAGCGAAATGGCCGCGACCATGATAGTGATGCGCAAGCACCAGGCAGAGTTACAGAAGATTATGAGGAATTGACCTAATTGCTCTAATTAATCTAATTGACCTAAATAGTGTGGGTGCTAATTATTGCGAGGCTGATGATGCGGAAAGTCCGAAAGATTTCAAGCATAAAATTGGAATTTGTAAGAAGGAAGCTAGAGAATCAAAGCATTTCCTCCGCATGTCAGCCATAGCTGCGCCGGAGAGGAAAGATGATGCGAGAAAACTATGGACTGAAGCTAAAGAATTGAACCTCATTTTCAATGCAATTTATAGGAAGGTAAAATAAACTTTATGAACAAGCTTCGTAAAATAGATTGCATAATGTATCGGGTTAAGGATTTAGACGTTTCGGCAAAGTTTTATTCTGAGATATTGGGTTTAAAACAGGTATGGAGAGATAATGAACACCAGATGATTGGTTTTACTTTTTCTGAGAGTGACTCCGAAATTGTCATACACACCTTAGCAGATATACCAAATCCAGACTCTAGTTACTTGGTGGATAATGTTGAAGAATTCGTAAAAGTATTTAAAGCAAAAGGTTATATAGTTTGTAAAGAGCCGTTTGAGGTGAGAACTGGAAAGTTTGCAGTTCTTTCCGATCCAGATGGCAATATTATAAATATCATTGATTTAACTAAGTTTGGAGGGATTCCGAAATTTAATTAACACCGATTAGTTCATTAGGACTTATTTAGAATAATTAGTACAATTAGAATAATTAGAAATTATGAAAAAGGTATTTATCCTCCTCGGTCATCCTGATAATGACAGTCTTAACTACTCTTTGGCAGAAGAATATGAACGTGGTGCTTGTGAAGCTGGGCACGAAGTTCGTCGGGTCAATATTTCTGATCTTAAGTTTGATCCTATTCTTCATCATGGGTATAGACTTGTACAGGAACTTGAACCTGATCTAATTTCTTTTCAGGAGAATGTAAGATGGTGTGATCACTTCGTCGTCTTTTATCCTTCTTGGTGGTCTACTATGCCAGCTTTGTTGAAGGGATTGTTTGATCGTACTTGGCTTCCTGATTTTGCATACAGGTTTACCTCTGATTATGCTTGGGTCAAGTTGTTGAAAGGTAGGAGCGCGAGGATGTTTGTCACTTCTGATACTGTGCCATTTTTACAACGTATTATTTTTGGTGATACTACCAATGAGCTTAAAAATGGCATTCTTTGGTTTGCAGGATTTAATCCGATTCGTGTCAAGAAGTTTGGTTACCTTAAACATTTCAATGGAACTGGACGCCGAGAACGTATCAAGAGAACAGTTTATAACCTCGGCAGGGAAGCTAGATAACAAACTTTCCTTTTTTAATTAAACTCCCTAAAACTTAGAAGTTGTTTGGAAATAGATAGAGTGTGCTATGATGCTTGTATGAAAAAGAAAGTTACGCAGAAAGTATCCTCTTTTCTTATTGAATTTGAGCGGGAAACAGATAAGCGCTGGATTGCTGATATTCCAGAATTGCCGGGAGTAATGGCCTATGGTACTACTAAAGCTGAAGCGCAAAAAAAGGTATTTGCTATTACTCTCCGAACTTTGGCTGATAAAGTTGAAAGAGGAATCACTCCAACTTTAGTAGCGAAATTGTTTACTCATGAAATGGCGCGCGGTTAAAGCTTCGCGTGTTCTGAAATCTTTATTGAAGATAGGTTGGTCTATAAAACGTCAAAGAGGTTCTCATAGGATTCTATCCAAGACATGAGTAAAACCCAGATAGGTATCGTTGGTCTGCCGAATGTGGGGAAGTCTACACTCTTTAACGCACTTACCAAGAAGGGTGTGCCGGCGGAGAATTATCCTTTCTGCACCATTGATCCTTCGGTCGGTATTGTGCCTGTGCCTGACGAGCGTCTGACCAAGCTCGCTGAGCTTTCTAAGTCTAAAAAGGTGATTCCAGCAGTGGTGGAGTTTGTCGATATTGCTGGTCTGGTCAAGGGAGCTTCCGAAGGCGAAGGTCTCGGTAACAAATTTTTATCCAATATTAAGGAAGTAGATGCCATCATCATGATGGTTCGTACCTTCGAAGACCCCGATATTATCCACGTGCACAACAAAGTGGATCCACTTTTCGATATCGAAATTATTAATCTGGAGTTGGAGAAAGCGGGGATCAAGAAACCGACGCTTTATGTACTGAATGTATCTGAAATTGCTCCCAAGGTCCGACCTTTAGAATTGGACAAGGTCGGACCTTGTCTCGAAGTCGATCCTGTTTTTGGCACAGGTTTGGATCAACTTATAAACGAATCATACAAACTTCTAAACTTAATAACTTTTTTCACGACAGGAGAGAAGGAGAGTCGAGCTTGGACTTGTCGTCGCAATGCCACTGCACCTGAAGCTGGTAAGTCTATTCATACAGATTTCCAAGAAAAGTTTATTCGTGCCGAAGTGATCGCTTCAGACAAGCTTCTTGAAGCTGGCTCATACGCCGCCGCTCGAGCTAAGGGTTGGGTGAGAACGGAAGG
>CAZGIA010000003.1:17822-23929 GCA_964526075.1 uncultured Candidatus Saccharibacteria bacterium | reverse complement strand
TATGAATACATCCAATCGCATCGGTAAGTGGTCTGTCATCTTTGGTATCGTGATAGTTCTGAATCTCTTCTTCAACTACGCACTTTCGCTTGCTTACAAGAGCCCAGAGTACGAGAGCTTCTGCCCAGTCTCTCAGGTTATGACCAATCCAGACAACCAGAATGCTTGCGTGGATCAAGGAGGTCAGTGGACCAACAATACTTACTATGGCAATCCCGTCCCAATAGGGGTCAAGGAGCCTACAGGTTACTGTGATCTGCAGTACACTTGCCGCACTGAGTATGAGACAGCGAACCAGACTTACCAGAGGAACGTCTTCGTGGTTCTCGTGGTCTTAGGCGCTCTCTCTGTCCTAGCCGGCAACATGTTGGTCGCCAACCCTGTGATCTCGAGCGGCCTCTCACTAGCTGGAGTACTTTCATTCCTTATCGCCTCGATGCGTTACTGGTCTTCGGCCAACGATCTCATCCGTGTGGTTATTCTTGCCATTGCACTTGGAATTCTCTTCTGGATAGCAATTAAAAAATTTAACAATTAACAATAGACAATAAACAATGAGAACTAAATGCAAGAATACGATCCAAAACAGATAGAAGAGAAGTGGCAGAAGGAGTGGGAAATAAATAAGCTTCACTCAACCCCAGACTCTATTGATGGGAAGGATAATAAATATGTCTTGGTAGAGTTTGCTTATCCTTCCGGTAATCTCCACTTTGGTCATTGGTATGCTTTCTCTATTCCTGATATCTATGCGCGATATTGGCGGATGATGGGTAAGAATGTTTTATACCCAATGGGTTTTGACGCCTTCGGTCTCCCAGCTGAAAATGCGGCTATCAAGCGTCAGCTCAATCCTCGTACTTGGACTTTCGACAATATTGACTATATGAGGAAGCAACTTCGTTCTATGGGGGCATCTTTCGACTGGTCGAGAGAGGTTATTACTGCTTCACCAGAATACTATAAATGGACTCAATGGATGTTCTTGAAATTTTTTAAGAAAGGTTTGGCTTATCGGTCAGAGACTCCAGTTAATTGGTGCCCAAGTTGTAAGACTGTACTTGCCAATGAACAGGTTGTGAATACTACTTGTGAGCGTTGCGGCTCTGTGGTGGAGAAGAGGAAGATGCTTCAATGGAATTTGAAAATTACGGATTATGCAGAGAGACTAATCAACGATATCGAACCGCTTGATTGGCCTAAATCTATTAAGGATGCTCAGAAGAATTGGATTGGTAAGAGTGTGGGGGTTGAAATAGAATTTCCGATTTTTAATTCTCAATCATCTATCAAGGTCTTTACCACACGACCAGACACAATTTTCGGTGCGACATATATTGTCTTGGCTCCTGAACATGAACTGGTTGAGGAAAATAGATCAAATCTTGAGAATTGGAATGAAGTTGAAGCTTATATAAAGCTCGCTAGTAATAAGACGGACATTGATCGTAACGCCGAAGGTAGGGAAAAGACCGGTGTGAAGCTTGAGGGAATTTTTGCCGTTAATCCAGCTACCAAGGAAGAAATTCCTGTATATATTGCAGATTATGTATTACCAAATTATGGTACAGGGGCCATTATGGCAGTGCCATCAGATGATGAGAGAGACAAGGAGTTTGCTGAGAAATTCAAATTACCAATCATAAAAGATTATCCAAAAGCTGAGCTTGAAGACTTCGGTAATAAGATTACTAAATACAAACTTCGTGATTGGGTGGTCTCACGTCAAAGGTATTGGGGTTGTCCGATCCCGGTCATCCACTGCAAGGCTTGCGGCGCTGTACCAGTGCCTGAACAAGATCTGCCGGTTATTCTGCCTGATATTGAGGATTATTTGCCAAACAATGAAGGGAAATCTCCTCTAGCTAAAGCTGTTTCCTGGGTCAATGTTCCTTGTCCAAAATGTGGTGGAAAAGCAGAGAGGGAAAGTGATACTTTGGATACTTTCGTAGATTCATCCTGGTATTTCTTGCGTTATATAGACCCTAAGAATAAAAGTGAGTTTGCATCTAAGAATAAGTTGAAGCAGTGGTTACCAATAGATTTCTATTCTGGTGGAGCAGAACACACTACCATGCATCTTCTCTACTCTCGTTTCTGGCATAAGGCTTTGTTTGATCTTGGACTAGTGAATGAGACAGAGCCATATATTCGTAGAATGAATCGAAGTCTTATCCTAGGTCCTGATGGACAGAAGATGAGTAAGTCCAAGGGCAATGTGGTTGATCCTGATGAGGAAGTGACGCGTTTTGGCTCAGATTCTGTACGTATGTATCTAGCTTTTATCGGTCCATACAACGTAGTCAGTGCTTATCCGTGGAATCCGGATAGTCTTATTGGAGTGAGAAGATTTCTTGAAAAGGTGTGGAGATTGTCAAAGACCGTCTTTGACACAAATACAGAGAAGTCAAAGACGGTCTTTGACAATGGGCTTCTGCATCAAACGATTAAGAAAGTTGGAGATGAAATTGCTTCGATGAAAATGAATACCGCAGTTTCTGCTCTTATGATTCTTGTCAACGATTTTGACAAAAGGAAAAGTATTTCTCAACAAGAGTACGAAATTTTGTTGAAATTGCTTGCACCATTTGCTCCACATATGACGGAGGAATTGTGGTCAACACTCGGTGTTAGCCAAAAATCAATTCATCTCGAAGCTTGGCCTAAGTACGATGAATCCAAACTACAATCATCAGAAACAACTATTGCGGTGCAGGTTGATGGTAAGTTGCGTATTACTTTCTCAGCGAGCCCGATGATGAGTGAGAGCGAGGTTGTGGATAAGGCCATGAGTCTACCTGAGATTCAAAAATGGATTGGGGATAAGAAGATCAAAAAGACTATTTTCGTACCTAACAAAGTGGTCAATCTAGTTCTTTCCTAGTCATATCTTGGCACTGCTTGACACTATCAATCTCTAATGATACAAATAGCTATATGAATAGAAAGATAGATCTCAGCTTCAAACCAAAAGACGTTACTAAACGTCTTTTAGTGACGCTTACTAAGCGTGCTCAAGATGTAATTATCTCTCGTTATGGCTTAGGAAGTAAGGCTACTAAGCTTACTCTTGATGCTATTGGAAAAAAGTATTCTATTACTCGTGAGCGTGTTCGCCAGATTGAAAATCATTCCCTTCTGACTATCAGGAAGTCCAAGACTTACAAGGATCTTGAACCTATTTTTACTGAACTTAAGGGATTGATTCTAGAACTTGGTGGTCTTCTTTCTGAGAAGGATTTACTGAAACATTTGAGTAAGGATATCGCTATTCAAAATCATTTTCATTTTCTTCTTGTCATTGGTGAAGAGTTTAAGCGTGAGAAGGAAGATGATGAATTCAAACACAGATGGCATGTTGATCAAGATTTACAGAAAAAGATCGAAGGAGCTTTACGCAAACTTTATTCGAAATTGTCCGATGATGAACTTGTTTTTGAAAGTGATTTAATCAGCTCATTTCTTGAGGAGATCAAAGATCTGAATGAAAAGTATAAGAACGAAGAGGTAATCAAGCGTTGGCTTTCCATTTCTCATAAAATTGGTAAAAATCCTCTTGGTGAATGGGGTAAGAGTTCATCTGCCAACGTGAATGCCAAGGGTATGCGTGACTATGCCTTCCTCGTTATCAGGAAGCATGGTTCTCCAATTCACTTCAAGGAGGTGGCCAAGGCTATTAGTCTGTATTTTGACAAGAAGGCTCATGTAGCTACTACTCACAACGAGCTCATCAAGGATTCTCGTTTTGTACTCGTAGGTCGTGGTCTTTATGCTCTTGCCGAATGGGGTTATATCTCTGGTGTGGTGAAGGATGTGATCAAGAAGATTCTTGATAAAGAGGGTCCTCTTTCTAAGGAAAAAATTGTTGAGAAAGTACTCAAGGAACGCTATGTTAAGGAGAATACTATCTTGGTCAATCTTCAAAATTCTAAGTATTTCAAAAAGGATAAAGACAACCGTTATTTGAACGCGTAGATTGGTACAAAATCAAGTGTCAGTGTAAAATATAAGGATGTTCAATGAGCTCTTCTCTTTATTTGAGAGTGAAGTTTTTAACAAAGCATTATATATAGCTTGGAAGCTTTGGCCTATTTGGGTACCAGTCATTTTATTGAATCTAGCTCTGTATTATTGGATGAATTATATTCATCGTCTTTGGATTAAGAAGGAGGGCAGTGTTCTTCTTGAGATTAGATTACCACGTGATGTTGCCAAATCTCCTGCAGCCATGGAATTTGTTTTTGAAGGTTTGTGGGAACCTTCTGCTATAGGCACTATGGCTGATGCCTTTTGGGTAGGCAAATTGCGTGATTGGTTTACTCTTGAGATTGTTTCTATTGGTGGGGAGGTAAAACTCTTTATTTGGGCTCTTACACGTTGGAAGAAGATTATTGAGTCTCGTATTTACGCCCAGTATCCTGGTGCAGAAGTAGTTGAGATCAGGGATTACGCTCTTGATCTGGTTTACGATCCTTCAAAGATTGATATGTTTGGAGTTACGACCAAGCTTACTAAGGCTGACGCTTATCCCATTAAGACCTATGTGGATTATGAAATGGAGAGAATAAAGTTAAAGGAGCAAGAAGAGGCGATAGATCCAATGACTCCACTTCTTGAATATATGGGTGGGCTAAAGCCTGGAGAAGTGTTAGGTTTCCAGATCTTAATACAAGCTCATAGAAAGGAAGGAATTCTCGATGGTAGATTGATCTCCAAAACAGATTGGAAAGCGGGAATCAAAGAAGTAATTAAAGAAATTATTGAAAAAGAAGCTCATATAAAACCAGAGAAAGATAAGCCAGCTTCTATGATGGCACTTTCTGATAATCAGAAAGAAACTATTAAGGCCATCGAGAGAAATGCCGGTAAGCTTGCTTTTGATGCCATGATTCGTATTCTTTACATAGCACCTAAGGAAATTTTTCAATCTCGTGCGGCTGGTATTATTGGTTCAACTCGTCAATTCGGTAGTCACAACTTGAATGGTATTCGACCAGATGTCTTTATGAGCATTACTTATCCATGGCAGGATTTCAATGGTATTAATAAAAGAATGAAACAAAGAACTCATGTAGAGGCTTATAAACGTCGCTCCTTCTTCAACGAACCGTTTAAACATTTGCATGGTAAACCCTACATTCTTACCACTGAGGAGTTAGCGACTCTCTTTCATCTTCCAGGAGCAATGGCTACTACTCCAACACTTAATCGTACACCTTCTAAGAAGGCTGAGGCTCCAGCTAATCTTCCGATCTGATGCCGATAGAGTCGAGTCAGAAACAAAGTATTATTTTTTTTGCTCTTGCTCTTATTTTTATTCTCTTAGTTTGGAGTGTGACTCCACCTCAGCATTACCCCACTGGTAGAGTTGTCACTATTCCAGAAGGTCTTGGACTTAAAGCTGTTGGCGAACTTCTAGAAAAGGAAGGTGTGGTACGCTCACCCTTCTGGTTTAGTACTTTTTCTATCCTGCTTAAGGGAGAAAGACGACTTCAGGCAGGACAGTATTTTCTTTCACGACCTGAGAGTGTGGTAAGTATTGCATGGCGAATTCTTCATGGTCAGTATGATCTTGAGACAGTGAAGCTTACTATTCCGGAAGGCTTTACTGTAGCCAAAATTTCTTCACTTTTTGATTCAAGGTTTAACTTTTTTGATCATAAGGAATTTGAACGTATTGCTCCTGAGGGCTTCCTTTTTCCAGATACTTATTTTGTAACAGTAACAGCTACAGCTTCTACTACTATAAAACTTTTGAGAGACAATTTTGTTAGGAAAATTTCTGCTATCATGCCAGAAATTAAGGAATCTGGCTACACCTTGGAGGAAATAGTGACTATGGCTTCCTTGATTGAAGGAGAGGCCAGTAATCAGGTAGATCGTGAATTAGTCTCAGCGATTCTTTGGAAACGTCTCAAAATAGGAATGCCCCTACAAGTGGATGTGGAGAGAAAAACGTATGAATTCCAAGGTCTGCCTGAGAATCCCATCAACAATCCAGGACTTCTTTCCATAAAAGCAGCTCTTCATCCAACTACTACTCCCTATCTTTATTATCTGACTGGTAATGATAGCAAAATGTATTACGCTAAGACCTTCGATGAACA
>CAZGIA010000003.1:0-17722 GCA_964526075.1 uncultured Candidatus Saccharibacteria bacterium | reverse complement strand
GTTTCTGCGGCGCTTTTGAAGCAGAAGGGATACGATGTTACTGGAGTCTTTATCAAGGCTTGGCAACCGGATTGGCTGGCTTGTACTTGGCGGGAAGAGAGACGTGATGCCATGAAGGTGGCTCTAACTCTGGATATTCCATTTCTTTTTCTGGATCTAGAGAAGGAGTACAAAGAGGGCGTGGTAGATAAGATGCTTGCCGAATACAAAGCTGGGCGTACACCCAATCCGGATGTGCTCTGTAATCGTGAGATTAAATTCGGACATTTTTGGAATTTTGCGAAAGATCATGGCGCAGACTTCATCGCCACCGGACATTATGCCCAAGTGTTAAACACCGAGTGTTTAACACTTTGGGAGGGAAGAGATAAGGACAAGGATCAGAGTTATTTTCTCTGGACTCTTATTCAGGAGGATTTGAAACACACCCTTTTCCCAGTGGGGGATCTTCCGAAGTCAGAAGTGAGAAAGCTGGCAGAACAGTTTAAGCTACCAGTCGCAAAGAAGAAAGACAGTCAGGGTATTTGCTTCATGGGAAATGTTTCTATGGAGGAATTTCTTTCTCGCTTTATTCGAGCGAAGTCAGGCAAGGTAGTGAATGCAGATGGGGAAGTGATTGGCACTCATAAAGGCTTGATCTACTATACTATTGGCGAGCGACATGGGTTTGATGTTACGAAGAAAGGGGTTTCGAGCGGACCATTTTATATAGTTAGGAAAGATATTAAGAAAAATATATTAGTAGTTTCTGATCAAGAGAAAGAAATTCTCGATAGTTCTCCGACTAAGGTCTTGCTTAAGAGTGTGAACTGGATCAATGAACCAACTACGCCAGAAATTTCCGCTCGCATTCGTTATCGGGGTGAGAAATTGCCTTGCACACTTTCTGTAGAAACAGGGAAGTTGTTCGTAGAATTCCAGGAGCCGATACGAGGCCTTTCTCTCGGGCAATCTATTGTCTTTTACGAAGGGGAGAATTGTCTTGGTGGTGCGGTGATGGATAAGATTATTGAATAAGTCCTGTGAATAATAAAATGTTAAAAAACTTCACCTACGTTATAATGTGCCTATAGGCAGTAAATAACGTATGGGAAGAATAGAAGCAAATAGCAGGAAGAGAGGTCGGAAAGAAAATCTACAGAAAATTATTCTGGGTACAATAGCCGTAGCGGGAGTCTTAAGTATTGGATTGGTGGCCCCGAATGTTATTGGTGCTATGAACAAGTTAGGGGTTCTCCCTAACCCAAGAAGAAGGGAATATGTTTCCTCCTCAGCTTCAAAGTTGGCTAGGCGAGGATTCCTTGAATTTAAAGATGGTTATTATAGGATCACACCTGAAGGGGAGAAGGTTCTCAGAAGATGGGAGATTTCTAATTTTAAACTTAAGAAACCTAAGAGATGGGATGGCAAGTGGAGAATGGTTATCTTTGATATACCAGAAAGGAAGAAGAAGGTTCGTAAACAAGTCTCAGCTCTTTTCCAGTTGGCTGGGCTATATAGACTTCAGGATAGTGTCTGGGTCTATCCTTATGATTGTGAAGATGTGATCGGTCTTTTGAAAACTGATTTCGGAGTTGGGAAAGACCTTTTATATATTATTGCTGACGAAATAGAAAACGACAGACACCTCCGAACAGAGTTCGAGCTTCACTCTTAGGTCATTAGAGCGTATACGTTATTAATTGCTTATAGGCAGTAGATAACGTAGGTCTATAAAAAGCAATAACTGTCAGGATTTCGTATTTTTATATTCTGGTACAATTAGTTTATGCAATCTACCGAGATTATAATCGTTAAGGCTGATGGTAAACACGAAACCTTTGACCCAGAGAAATTACGTTTCTCACTTTTGAACTCAGGAGCAAGTGAGGAAGCTACAGAAAAGGTGATAGCCCATCTGGTCCCCAGTCTTCATGCTGGTATGACGACTGGTGAGATTTATCGACACGCTTTTCATCTTTTGTCGAAGCTTGATATGCCGGTTGCAAGAAGCTACTCACTTCGTCGAGCGGTCATGGATCTTGGGCCTTCGGGCTTCCCCTTTGAGGATTTTGTGGCAGAAATTTTGAGAGTTCAGGGTTATGAATGCGCTGTTAGGCAGACAGTGCTTGGTGGTTGTGTGGCTCATGAAGTAGATGTGGTTGCTTATAATGATAAGAAACTCATCATGGTTGAAGCTAAGTTCCATAATGAACTTGGAACGAAATCGGATCTAAAGGTTGTGCTTTATATCAAGGCTCGCTTCGATGATCTTCGAGAAAATGTTTTCAACTATGGTGGTAAGAAGAGAAAGATTACTGACGCGTGGTTGGTAACGAATACCAAATTTTCTTCAACGGCTGTTCATTATGGTGTTTGCAAAGATATGACACTCATTGGTTGGAATTATCCTGAGAAGGGTAATCTTCAAGATATGATAGAGAGTGAGAAGCTTCATCCAATCACTTGTCTTCTTTCACTTTCATCGGATGAGAAGAGAAAGCTTCTCATAGCGGGAGTGGTATTGTGTTCAAGTGTGAAAAAGAATCCAGAAGTTCTTCGGCGACTTTTGGGTCAGAGTTTCGATACGACTGCCGTACTTACTGAAATAAATGAATTATAATTTATGACTCTTCTTACTTTCCATCCGTTTTTCTACTTGATTATCTCTCTCTTGCTTGGCTCAGTATTGGGTCTTGAGAGAACTCTTGCCGGTAAGACAGCAGGGTTACGTACCTATGGTCTAGTTTCGATGGGTTCCTGTCTCTTCATTCTTATTGCACGTTATGTCATCCCTTCTTCAGAGGTTTCCACCTTCGATCCCTTGCGTATGGCGGCGGCTATAGTGATGGGGATTGGTTTTCTTTGTGGAGGTGTCATAGTTTTTAGAGATTCGACACTTCAGGGGTTGACTACAGCGGCAGGGCTTTGGGTAGCCGCTGGTATTGGTATGTCTGTTGGTTACGGGTTGGTGGACTTAGCCCTTTTTGCTACTATTGCGACATTGCTTACCTTCACTCTTTTCTGGTTTATTGAACATAAGCTTTCGGGTCAGAAATAGTTTAAGTAAATACATGAGTAATACTTTGGTGGCAAGATGCTACTTGGTGGTTTAAATATGTTATATTCATTTCAATGCAATCAGCTGAAATTCGAGAGAAATTCCTAAAGTTTTTTGAATCAAAAGGGCATAAGATCGTACCCTCGTCTTCGCTTGTGCCTGAAGGGGATTCTTCGGTCCTTTTTACCACTGCAGGCATGCAACAATTCAAACCTTATTATCTTGGAGCTAGGGATCCGATTATAGATTTTGATTCTCCTAATATTACATCAGTACAGAAGTGTATGCGTACTTCAGATATAGAGGAAGTGGGAGATGAAAGGCATCTTACTTTTTTTGAAATGCTTGGTAATTTCTCCTTTGGTGGTTATTGGAAGAAGGAAGCTATTACTTATGCTTATGAATTCGTGACGAAAGTAATGGGTTTAACTGTCGACTATGTAACAGTTTTTGAGGGTGAGAAAGATGTTCCTGAAGACACTGAGTCGATAGAAATTTGGAAATTTATTGATTCAAATCTTGTCATCAAGAAGTTTAGCCGTGCTGATAACTTCTGGGGTCCGACAGGGGAAGAGGGTCCTTGTGGTCCAACCACAGAGATATATGTAGATGGCATTGAAATTTGGAATATTGTCTTCAACGAGTTTTATCAAAGTAAGGAAGGAACCTTAAAGTCTCTTGAGATCAAAGGGATTGATACAGGTATGGGATTGGAGAGACTGACAATGGTTTCGCAGAAGGTAAAAACAGTTTTTGATACAGATTTATTTCTACCCTTAATTGCTATTTCAGGATCAAGAATAGTAGCGGATCATTTACGGGCAGTGGTGTTTATGATTGCTGATGGGGTTATTCCTTCTAATACAGAACGTGGTTATATCCTACGACGTCTGATTAGACGTTCGTACCTCCAAAATAAGGATCTTATTTCTATTGCTCAAACTGTTTTGGATACTTATCACAATTTCTATTTACTTGATTCAAGGACAAAGGAGATTATTCAAGAAGAGGTAACTAAATTTGAGGTAATCCTTAAAGATGGATCAAAATTAATTAATAAGGGTGGAGATCCATTTGTACTCTTTACCACCTATGGCCTGCCTTTAGAAATTATTGAAAAGTTTGCTACTGTAGATAGAGAAAAGTTCGAAATGCAGATGGCAGAACATAAGCAGCTTTCTCAGGTTGCTGGTGAACAAAAATTTAAAAAATAAGTTATACTTTAACTACATGCCAAAAAATATTGATGATGTAATTATGCCTGAACGAAGGAGAAGTATTAGAAATATTCCTGTTCCCTCAAGTCGCAACAAGATTGCAAATCTAGATGGTGTCAAAAAGAGAAGTATCTCAGAGAAAATTGACTTTGTTGAGCTACCTCCTGAACTTCCAAGAAAGGTACCCTTGCCTCGTTCCTTACGTAGTTCTCAAAAGAGAATCTGGATTTCTGTAGTGACGGCTTTTATTATTCTGACTTTTGCCGTACTATCTATGTTTGATGGAGCTACTTTTCTATATCTACCAAAGTCTCAAACTCTTTCCTTCGATAATGAAACCTTCTCAGCTACGAAGACTGGAGAAGGTGGGCTTCTCTACAGTGTTGTCAAACTTTCTGGTGATAAGGGAAAGAGTGTTTCTGTTTCTGGTGAACAAGAAGTTAGTCGTAAAGCTTCCGGAGTTATAGTAATTTATAACGATACTACTCTCACACAAGTTCTAATTGAAAATACTCGTTTTGAAAGTACGGCTGGGAAGGTTTATCGTATTCAGAAGGCAGTCTCTATTCCTAAAAAGGTGGGTACTCAACCCGGTTCGCTTGAAGTAAGTGTCTATGCGGATGTAGCTGGAGATTCTTATAATTCTGCTCCAACTGACTTTACTGTGCCGGGGTTGAAGGGTGGTTCTCGCTACACCACTATCTATGCCCGTTCCAAAACTCCAATAACTGGTGGTTTTATCGGTAAGGAAAGTATAGTCAATGAGATAGATATGGAGAAAATAAGGACTGAACTTAAATCTGTCCTTAGAGAGGAACTTCTGGCTAAAGCTCAGGCAGAAGTCCCTTCTGATTTCATTCTTTTCCCATCACTTTCAACTGTTACTATTGAGGATCTGCCACAAACTGCTTCTGGAAATAATGCTAGTGTGATTGTTAACTTGAGAGGGAATCTCTATGGCATCATGTTTAAGAAGACTGAATTAACCAAGGAACTCTCACATAACAAAGCTATCCTTCAAGCTGGTGAAATTGTTGAGCTTAATTCTTTTGAAGGACTCAAGCTCTCCTTCAGTGGAGAGACTCCGACTGATCTTCTAACTCTTCTTAAAATTAACTTTAAGGTTAATGGGACAGCTCTTATGCAGTGGAGGACAGATGAGGTAGCTTTAAGATCTGATCTTCTTGGTCGTAAAGAGGGAGAGATCACTACGATTTTGAAGAACTATCCAACAATCGCTTCAGTTGATATTATACTGAGACCCCTTTGGAAGGGATCTTTTCCAAAAGAAGTTGAGAAAATCTCAATTAGAAAATTAAAAGCTGAATAACAAATTAGGTTTACTACAAGTAATAATGGTAGAAAAAAAAGATTTAGAGAAGTCTGGTGTCGTGACGGAATCGCTTCCTAATATTATGTTTCGAGTTAAGTTGGATGAAAGTGATGAGGAAATTCTAACCTACCTCTCAGGTAGAATGCGACTTCATCGGATTAGAGTTCTGATTGGGGATAAGGTTCTTCTTGAACTTGAACCTTATGGAGGAAAGGCTAGAATTATCAAACGCCTTTGACATAAAATCGAGATTAGTTTACAATACAACTTCTTATGAAAGTGAAGGCGGCTGTCCGAAAGATTTGTGCTAAATGTCAAATTGTCCGCAGAAAGGGCTATGTTTATGTGGTCTGTAAAGCCAACCCGCGCCATAAGCAAAGACAAGGTTAAAAATGAGAATACTAGGCATCACATTTCCAGAGGAAAAGCGTATTGAAATCGGCCTAACCACACTCTATGGTGTGGGACGTTCTCGTGCACAAAGTATTCTCAGAGAGGCAGGGGTAGCATTTGAACTGAAATCTAAGGATGTAACTATTGATCAAGAGAACAAGATTCGCTCTATTATTGAGACTATGACTCTAGAAGGTGATCTCAAACGTGAAATTTCTGGCAATATCAAGCGTTTGAAAGATATTAAGGCTTATCGTGGTGTTCGTCATATGAGAAGTCTTCCTGTTCGGGGACAGCGCACTAAGACGAATTCTCGTACTCGTCGAGGCAATGTAAGAAAGACCATGGGTACGGGACGAAAAATAGCGGAGAAAAAATAATTGTTAATTAATCTCATGGGAAAAAAGAAAATCGCTACAATTGAAGAGACAGACATTAAGAAGGGAGCTGAAGAAACCTCCCAGGTTTCTTCAGCTCCAGTAACTAAGACTAAGGGTCGTCGTTTTGATTCTGGTGTTCTTTGTGTTGAGTCTACCTACAATAATACTAAGGTCACCTTGACTGATCCAAAGGGGGGCACTCTCGCATGGTCTTCCTCAGGTGCACTTGGTTTTAAGGGCGCTAAGAAAGGGACCCCTTTTGCTGCAGCTAAGGTTGGTGAAACTCTGGCCGATAAAGCTGCTGTTATGGGTATTAAGGAGGTAAGAGTGATAGTGAAGGGAGTAGGTTCAGGCCGCGAATCAGCTATTCGCGGTTTTATCTCGAAAGGGATCAACCTCACTACTATTCAGGATATGACTCCAGTCCCTCACAATGGCCCCAAACCTCCTAAGCCTAGACGGACGTAGTTCGACTACGCTCACTATAAATAAAATTTATGATAATCGGACCAAAATTTAAAATTGCGAGACGTCTCGGAGCAGCCATCTTTGAGAAAACTCAGACGGTTAAATACGCACAATCTCAAGCTCGTAAAGAGAAGAATGGTAAGTCTTATAGTAGACCAAAGAGTGAATTCGGCACTTCTCTCATTGAGAAACAGAAGGCTCGCCTTACCTATGGTCTTTCTGAAAGACAATTTCGTAGTTATGTGGAAAAGGCTCTTAAAACTGCGAATCCTTCTGCCACTCTTTTCAAACTTCTTGAGACTCGTCTAGACAATGTTATCTATCGAGCGGGCCTTGCTAAGTCGCGATCTGCTGGTCGGCAGATCGCGACCCACGGTCACACTACCGTAGGTGGTCACAGGGTGGATGTTCCCTCAATTCACCTTGGTGAAGGTGATACGGTCTCTCTACGCAAGGGTTCGGCGGGTAGTCCTCTCTTCGCTGATTCTGTAGAGAGAATGAAGGCTATTACACCACCGGCTTGGCTCTTGGTGGAGCCGGAGTTGCGCACAGTCAAGGTGGTCGGAGAGCCAGTATACGAAGCCAATCAAAATGTCTTTGACCTAGGAGTAGTGATCGGGTTCTACAACAGATAAACTTATTTAATTTTTCAACTTATTTAACTATTTATGGCTGATTACACAATACACTTGCCTTCAAAACCCCGAATCATTTCTGATGAAGGAAACAGCGGTGTTTTCGAAATTGAAGGACTTTATCCTGGTTATGGTCACACTCTTGGTAATAGCTTGAGAAGGATTATCCTTTCTTCACTTCCGGGTGTTGCTATTACTACTGTCAAGATTACTGGTGTGACTCATGAGTTTTCGGTACTTGAAGGTGTGAAGGAGGATGTCATTACTATTCTTTTGAATTTGAAAAAGATTCGTATGCGCTTCACTACCGATGAACCTCAGAAACTTTCTCTCAAGATCAAGGGTACAAATGTAGCTGGGTCAGATTTGAAAGTTTTGGCATCAGATCTTGAAGTTCCTGGCCAAGTCGAAATTCTTACCCCCAATGAAGTGATTGCTACATTGACCAACAAGAATACTACTCTTGAAATGGAAATTGGTGCAGAGAAGGGTCTTGGCTTCATGCCGAAAGAAATGATTGACAAGGGTCGTGTGGAGATTGGTTCTATCGCCCTTGACGGCATCTTTACTCCTATTCGTCGAGCGAGTTATGAGGTGGAGAATATGCGTGTGGGTGATAGAACTGATTTCAACAAACTCAGATTTTTCATCGAAACTGATGGCACTGTCACTCCCACTATGGCTCTTACCAATGCGATTGAAGTAATGATCAATCAACTTAAGGCAATAGTCGGTTTCAAGGAAGAGGAGCCAGAGATACGTGAAGACGGTGTTACTCAATCTCGTGTTGCTACTCCTCGCGCTGAGACTGACCCTGAGGTCTTGAAGACTCGTATGGATACTCTTGATCTCTCAGCTCGAACTCAAAATGCTCTTGCTGGTGCCAATATTCGCACCGTTGGGGGTCTCGCTAGAAAGAAGGAAAAAGATCTTCTTGAGATTGAAGGTTTGGGAGCCAAGGGTATTCAAGAGATTAGAAAAGCTTTGGGAGAATTCGGAATAACTCTAAAGTAGACTATAAACAGCGAAACTATGCCGTATCACAAGACCCACAGAAAATTTGACCGAGAAAAGAATCAAAGAGTAGCTCTCATGAAGTCTTTGGCCTTGGCACTTGCGGTTAGTGGTAAGATCAAAACTACAGAAGCTAAGGCCAAGAGTTTGCGCCCATATTTTGAGAAGCTTATTACTCTAGGTAAGACTGCTACTCCAGCTTCACGACGACTTATTGAAGCCAGGGTAGGGAAGATTGCTGGCAAGATTATTGCTACCGATCTTGCCAAGAGATTTGCAGATAGGAAGGGTGGATATACTCGTATTACTAAGATGACTCGTCGCCTTTCTGATGGGGCATCACAAGCTATCATTGAGTTTGTTTAATTCCTTCAATCTTTTATTTTATGAACAAATACACTATTGATGCCAAAGGAAGAGTCCCTGGAAGAATTGCTACAGAAGTGGCTGTTCTTCTCATGGGAAAAAATAGGACTGATTTCTCTAAAAATACTTTTCCCTTAATTGAGGTTGAAGTAATTTCAGCTAATGCTATGATGTTTAATACTAAGAAGCTTGTAGACAAGGTTTATCATCATTATTCTGGTTATCCAGGAGGTCTCAAAACTCAGTCTATGGGCAAGGTACTTGAGACTAAGGGTGCCAAGGAAGTGCTTCGTCGTGCAGTTTATGGTATGTTACCTAAGAATAAACTTCGACCGAAGATGATGAAGAACCTGAAGATAAAGGATTAGTTCGACTACGCTCACTACAAGTAATATGACTACAGCTAAAGACAACAAATATATAGAGACCGTAGGACGTCGCAAGACTTCGGTCGCTCGTGTACGCATTACTCCAGCTTCGAAGACCACTGTTGTCGTAAATGATCGTGAGTTTGAAAATTATTTTCCAACGATTGAACTTCGTTCAGTAGTCCTTTCGGCTCTTATTGATCTTCCGAACAAGTACACTATTACAGCTGTACTTAAGGGTGGAGGAGTTTCTTCTCAAGCTCAAGCTTTACGCCACGGCATTTCACGAGGGATTATTGAGGATGAACCAGAGCTTCGAACTAAGCTTAAGGTCAAGGGTCTTCTAAAACGTGATCCACGTGCTAAGGAACGCCGTAAGTTCGGTCTCAAGAAAGCTCGCAAGGCCCCTCAGTGGTCGAAGAGGTAACGAAGATCCTGCTTTAACCACATACGTTATCTTCCTACGTACGGAGGTGAATAGCGTATACATCTATAATCCGCTATAGCGTAGGATTGATGTAATTGTTTAGAGATAATTAAACTATTGATTTAACAGCTCGAAATCAGTATTCTATAGAGCCATGAAGGATGAAGAAAAAGCAAAAGTTATTGATGATAGATCGTCTGATTCACAAGACGAGTTTGAGGATATTGAATTAGACAAGGAGGGCATAGACGATTCTGTCATTGCTGAAGATCATGCCTTAGAATCGGTAGCGAAACTTAAGGGTAAACTTAAGGAAGCAGAGGGGAAAGCGAAAGAATACTTAGATAGTTGGCAGAGAGCTCAGGCTGAGTTTATTAATGTTAGGAAAAGAGATGAGGAGAGTAAGATAGACTTCCTGAAGTTTGCAAAAGCTGATCTCATAGAGCAACTTATACCGACGCTTGATAGTTTGGAACTTTCCTTGCCTCATGGTAATAAAGAATTGGAGGTTATTTACAAACAACTTCTCTCAGTATTAAAATCAAATGGTCTAGCGCAAGAAGACCCTCTTGGGAAAGAGTTTGATCCACGAGAACACGAATCTATTGGGATAGTTCAGACAGTTGAGGAAGCAGATGATCACAAGGTCCTTGAAGTCATACAAAAAGGTTATATACTACAAGACAAAATTATTAGACCCGCGAAAGTCAAAATCGGGGAATATGGAAAAAATTAATTAAAAAATATGGCAAAGATAATCGGTATTGATCTAGGTACTACCAACTCCGCAGTGGCGGTTATGGAAGCTGGTGCTCCGAAAATTATTGAGAACGCAGAGGGTGCGCGCACCACTCCTTCGATCGTTGCTGTTTCAAAGACTGGAGAACGTATGGTTGGTCTACTGGCCAAGCGTCAAGCAGTCACCAATCCTAAGAATACTGTGTTTGGTATCAAGCGCTTCATTGGACACACCTTTGCTGATCCTGCCGTCCAGAAGGATAAGACCACAGTACCCTTCGAATTGAAGGAGGGTCAAAATGGTGGAGTATTAGTAAAAATGGGTGACTCTTCGTCGAGCTCAGGACAGGCCAAGGATTATCGTCCAGAGGAAATTTCTGCCATGATTCTTCAGAAGTTGAAGACTGATGCTGAGGCTAAACTCGGAGAGAAGGTGACTCAGGCTATTATCACAGTGCCAGCTTATTTCAACGACTCCCAACGTCAAGCAACCAAGGATGCTGGACAGATAGCAGGACTTGATGTTTTGCGCATCATCAACGAGCCAACTGCTGCTGCTCTTGCTTACGGTTTCAACAAGAAAAAGAATGAAAAGATTGCGGTCTTCGATTTCGGAGGAGGGACTTTCGATGTTTCTATTCTTGAAGTGGGTGATGATGTAGTGGAGGTAAAATCTACGGACGGTGACTCGCATCTTGGAGGTAAGGATATTGATCAGAAGGTACTTAACTATATTGCTGATGAATACAAAAAAGAATCTGGTATTGACATACGTGGGGATGTCTTAGCTCTCCAACGTCTCGATGAAGCAGCCGAGAAAGCCAAGATTGAACTCTCTACGGCTACTGAAACTGAGATCAATATTCCTTTTGTAACCTCTGATGCCAATGGTCCAAAGCATCTTCTCATGAAGCTCTCTCGGGCTAAGCTTGAGGAGCTCTCTCGTGAATTCATTGATCGGGCTATGGAGATTACCAAACGTGCCATGGAAGCTTCACCCTTCAAGGTGGATCAGATAGATGAGGTGATTCTTGTTGGTGGACAGACTCGTATGCCACTGCTTTCTGAAACAGCTAAAAAATTCTTTGGCAAGGAGCCAAATAAGTCTATCAATCCAGATGAGGTTGTCGCTCTGGGGGCTGCTATTCAAGGAGGAATTCTGGCTGGAGATGTGAAGGATGTACTTCTCTTAGATGTTATTCCACTTTCTCTTGGTATTGAAACCATGGGAGGGGTAGCTACCAAATTGATTGAGAAGAATAGCACTATCCCGACTGCGAAGTCTCAAATCTTTTCTACTGCGGCTGACAATCAGACTAGCGTAGAGATTCATATAGTTCAGGGTGAACGTTCCATGGCGACCGACAACAAATCTCTTGGTCGATTTATCCTCGATGGCATTCCTCCTTCACCTCGAGGTTTGCCTCAGGTTGAAGTAACTTTTGACGTGGATGCTAATGGTATCTTGAACGTGAAGGCCAAGGACAAGACTTCTGGTAAGGAACAATCTATTCGTATTGAAGCCTCTTCTGGTTTGTCCAAGGATGAGATTGAGAAGATGCAGAAGGATGCTGAAGTAAATGCTGTAGAAGACCAGAAGAAAAAAGATTTGGTAGATGCCAAGAATACTGCTGAACAGCTGGTCTACACTGCGGAGAAATCTTTGAAGGATGCACCGACTGTACCAGAGGACATTAAGACTGGAGTTAACAGTAAAGTGGAGTCCCTCAAGAAGGAGAAAGATAGCGGAACACTAGAGACTATTAAGACCGCAAGCGCAGAGCTTTCGACAGAGATGCAGAAGATTGGTGAATGGATGTCGAAGAATCAAGCCGCTAACCCTTCGCCTGCTGGCTCAGGACCTACCGTCCCTGAAGGGGACGTTCGGGATGCAGAAGTTAAAGAAGAAAAACCGGAAGAAGAAAAATAATTTTGGTACAGAAAAACCGCACTGACAGATGAGGCACAGTCATTCTGTTAAGTCAAGTGTACTTAAAATCAAAAAATCTTATAATGAAATTATGCAAATTCTAGACTCAAAACTTCAAAAACAAGTCAAAGTGGTCTCTAAAAGGCTCGGGCTTAATCCCAATGAGGTTATAAATCGTGCGGTTTCTTCGTATCTTGACAGTGTGAAAGAATTTACAGATTTTCAAAAAGAGCTTCATCTTTGGGATGTTTTATCTGCTGAAACTTTGCGAAAATATAAATTCTAAATATGAGGCCGGGTGATGTATATATAGTTCGTATTCCAGAACTCGGTACTCACGAACAGAGTGGAACGAGACCGGCCGTAATCATTGCCCGGGTTACAAAAACCATAGTGACAATTATTCCTTGTACTGGAAACAAACTTGCCCTCCGTTTCCCATACACCCATGAGATAAAACCGACAAAGAAGAACGGTTTATCTGTTAGTTCTATTGCTCTCATATTTCATATCCGAGCCGTTGATTCATCTTTTTTTAGAGAAAAAATAGGTGAACTTGACAAGCAGGTACTTGCAAATATACGAAAGCAAGCAAGACAGCTTATCGGATAAACATATGAAAGACTATTACAAAACTCTTGGTGTAGAAAAAGGCGCTTCTGAAGAAGAAGTGAAAAAGGCCTTCCGTAAATTGGCGCATACTTATCATCCGGACAAGTCAGGCGGAGATGAGACTAAGTTCAAGGAAGTGAGTGAGGCTTACTCCGTACTTTCTGACAAGAAGAAGCGTCAACAATACGATGCTTATGGTTCTGCTGGAGCAAACTCGGGTTTTGGCGGGTTTGAATCTTCGAGCGGAGGATTTAGTGGTTTCGATTTCTCTGGCTTCGGTAGTCAGGCGGGTTTTGATTCTGGAGATTTGGGCGATGTTCTCTCTTCAATCTTCGGTGGTAGACGAGTACGTCGTGGACGAGATATCGCTGTCGATATTGAACTCTCTTTTCAAGAATCAATCTTCGGTGTAGAGAGGAAGGTAGTGATTAACTCCAAGCTGGTCAAACAGAAAGAAGTCTCGATCAATGTACCAGCTGGCATTGATAGTGGTCAGATGATCCGTCTCTCAGGGATGGGCGAGACAATGGAAGGTGGGCTCCCAGGTGACCTTTATGTGAAGGTTCATGTCAGGAAGCATCCGCATCTTCGCAAAGAGGGTTACAACCTTATCATGGAGCTCAGGGTGAAGCTTAGTGATGTTCTTCTAGGTGGAGAGAGGACTATAGCTACACTCGATGGTGAGATTACCCTCAAGATTCCCGCAGGTAGTAAGCATGGTACTATCCTAAGAGTGAAGGGTAGGGGAGTGCCTCACAGCGCTTCTTCTAGACAATCTAGTGGACGAGGAGATCTCTATGTCCGTATTTCAATCCAGATCCCAGACAAGATTTCTAAAGAAGCTAGGAAATTAGTTGAAGAGCTTAAGAAAGAGGGAATTTAAAATATGAGAACAATCTCAGCTGAAGTTTATTTGGACAAACTCAATCAAGAATATCTCAAACTTCACCAAGATTATGAGAAGTTGTTTTGGGTGACTTATATGGGTGATCATTCGCTTGGTAAAAAGCGTGATGTGGCTCTTGCTAGGAGAGATAAATTTAGGACTGATAAAAAATATCCTCTTAAATTAAAAAGTTTTCTAAAAGATGCTGATCAAGAGATAGTTGAGAGAATTAATGGATGGTTGAAGTTCTTTGAATGTTACCAATCACCCAAAGAAGCAACACCTCTTAAGATTAAGATCGATCAGTTGGAATCAAAGATTCATAAAAATCGTTCAAAGAGAAAGGAGGGGTACATTAATCCATATACCAAGAAGTTTATAAAAGCTTCTTCACTCAAGATGAGCACTATGATGCGCACTCATGATGATGAGAAAGTGAGAAAGGCCTGTTTCGAAGCGAGAGAGAGTTTGGCCAAACTTGATCTTAATGATTATGTCAGACTAGTAGCTCTTCGTAATGAATATGCGAGAAAACTAGGCTACTCTGATTTTTACGACTTTAAGGTGCAGAGAGTGGATGGTATGACCAAGAAGGAACTCTTTAGTTTGTTTGATTCGATTTATCAGAAGACCAGATACGCTTTTACCGATATCCGTAATTTGGAAAAGAGTATGCCAGGTCTCAGAAAGCCTTGGAACTTCGGTTTTATGATGGTTGGCAACTTCACCAAAGAAGAAGATCCTTACTTCCAGTTTGGAGAAGCGGTTGAGCGTTGGGGTCGCTCATTTGCGGCTATGGGAGTTGATTTCCAAGGCTCCACCTTAAGACTTGATTTGATCGATAGAGAAGGTAAGTACAACAATGGGTTTTGTCATTGGCCGGGACTTACTCATTATAAAAAGGGTAGGAGGATGCCTGGCGAGTCTAATTTTACCTGCAATGTAGTGACCGGTCAGGTTGGCTCAGGTGCTCAGGGGTATCACACCCTTTTCCATGAAGGTGGTCATGCAGCACATCTTTTAAATGCCGAAGAGAAAGAAGTGGTGCTTAATCATGAGTATCCGCCAGCCACAGCTTCATGGGATGAAACTCAGAGTATGTTCATGGATACTGCCTTTAATTCTATTGAATGGAAACATCGTTATGCCAAAGACAGCCAGGGCAACTCTTATCCATTAGAACTTTTTGAAAGGAAGGTTAGAAAGCTTGCACCTCTTAGACCAATGGATCTCAATGGTATCATCTTTGTTTCCACTTATGAAAAGGAAATTTATGAGGCTAGAAAGTTGGATAGTGCCACTGTCTTAAAGATTGCCAAGAAAAACTTTAAGAAGTTTTATGATCGTTCAACCGAATCTATCTACGTTTTAGATATTCCTCATATTTACAGCTGGGAATCTTCTGGTGCTTATCACGGCTATGGCTTGGCCGAGCTGGCTCTCTCTCAATGGCGTGAATATTTCTATAAGAAATATGAATATATTGTAGATAATCCAAGGGTTGGGAAAGAGATGACACGTGTTTGGAAGTTGGGTGCACGGAAGACTTTTAAGGAATTTGTAAAAGTTGCTACTGGTAAAGAACTTTCTTCGGAAGCCTTTCTTAGATCAGTAACTATGTCTGTACCAGCTTTACTTAAGAAAGCTAGAGAGAGGATAGCTCGATTGGAAAAAGTTAAACCATACAAAAATGAGATTAATTTAAATGCCAAGGTCTACATGGTTCACGGCAATAAAGAGATTGCTAACAACAAAAAAGGTTTTGAAAAAATGACTAAGCAGTACAAGGCTTGGTTAGAGAAACAGTAGAAATTAGATTATAGATTTTGCTATATACTAAGCTCATGGAATTGAAAACTACTACCACAAATCGTCTAGGGCAGAAGCTTCAAGTGGTGTATGAAGAAGGGGATCCTCTTGAAGCTCTAGAGGGAAAAATTTTGCATAGTGTGCATATGTTTTGTTTTTGTGGCGACAAACTGGTTTTGGTAAAGCATCCTAAGAGTGGTTGGATACCTCCGGGTGGTCGTATTGAGTCAGGAGAAACATATGATGAGGCTGTGGTAAGAGAGGTGAGAGAAGAAACAAATATGAAGGTTATTTTCCAAACCTTGATTGGTTTCCAAGATTTGTATGAGCCAGAGAGAGTTATTAGACAGACACGTTCTCTATGTATTGTGGAACCTTTGGGTGAATTTGTATCAGACCCAGATGGAGAAATTACTGAAATAAAACTGATTGATCCTGCTGACTATAAACAGTATTTCGATTGGGGTGTGGTAGGGGATCGGATTATGCAGAGAGCTTTAGAAATGAAAGAATCTAAACATGAAAATTAGTAAAGATGCACAAGCAATTATTGCTAAAATTACAAAAGATGAGATTCTCGAGAAATTTACTTATGAGACAGACAAGAATCTGATCAAAAAAGTATATTGTAAATTACAGAACTTTTCCTAACCGTAGTTCTTCAATGGGAGACTGTTCTATCAGAAACAAAATCTCTAATAACGGCTTCTTGCCTAATTGCATGGCTTACGCCATATATTACAAATAAATTTTTTCCTTTTTTCCAAAATCTCTTGATTTTCCGCACTATATAATCATCTCTTAGTTCTGATTCCTCAAAGAGGGATATTTTGTTTATGACACTTTTTTTGCTCATTGGATCTAAAATTTCGCGAAAGAAATTTTTGTTATTTTCATCGAATTTGATGCCAAATAATTCTTTATGAATTTTGGTCATATTTTTTAGACTGAAATCAAAGTTCTTCCAACCACTATTCTTCCTATCAGATTTCAAGAACTGACTTACGTATTTTCCAAAATCTGGCTTATTCTCATATCTATGCCATTGATAGCACACCAAAGCAAAGTCATAATACGCCACCTCTTTTTTAAAAAAGTTTTTAAGAAGTTTTTTATATCTATATTGTGCTGGGGGTTCTGGTGAGAATGTCTTAATACCATTTTTATTTGCAAGATAGACGATATAGCTCATCTCCCCACCATCTCTAATGGCTTGCTCTTTTGTTTTTGATACCTTCCTATTTCCACCCTCAATCAGTACTAGACAATTATTTTTATGAGTAATACTTAGAAAGGTGTTCCAGTAGGTTAATAGTTTCTTATATTGGGAATATTTTGAATTAAAAGAATGTTTGGCGCCAAAATAGAAAATATGCTGACCATTTTTCTGTAAACGGAAAGTATATGGTACTGGGTGCTTAAGGGTACGGTATTTTTCGTATGATAATATTTTTTTATTTTTCATTTTTGAAGAACGGGTGGACACGCAAGCGTGTCCACCCGTGAATTGAGCCACTGGTGTGGGTTGTAAAATGACGCTATCGAAAAAAGCTTTCATGGTCTCACCTCCTTTTTGTCTTGAATTTTCAGTTTTAGAAACCTATTACAGATTTCTTCTGGTGGCAAAATAACATAATTTACAAATTTACGCAAAGGATAATACAGAAAAAATTACTGAAACTTATTACACGAGTGGCCTCTTTAATATTGACGGTATGGCATTAGGTATGCTATAATAAAAGTAGAGAGTCAACCTTTATCCTAGGAGAAAAAAGTGGAAAGATTCGTTTTGGCGCTTGGCGTTCTTGCGGGTTTGGTCCAACTCGCGGGATACTGGCAATACAATCGGATCATGTCGGTCTCGCCGGACCACAAGCCGAACTCGGCAAGCTGGTTCATGTGGGGAGTCGGAGGATTCACCGAACTCATCATCTACGCCAACACGGTAGATGCTCGAGAGAAGGAGATTCTTCCCGCGGTATGCGCCGCTGTTGCGGTTGTGATGTTGATCAAGGTCTGGAAGCGTTCGGACTTTGGGCTCAGCAGGCGTGACATAAGGATCATAGGATTGGATCTGGGACTGGTCGCTTTCTGGTTTGTGACCAG
>CAZGIA010000002.1:30307-41105 GCA_964526075.1 uncultured Candidatus Saccharibacteria bacterium | reverse complement strand
CATGCATTAATTTTCTCATCTGTACCATACGTGTCAACCTGCCACGTTGACACGGGTTAGAAAGCCCAACTAACCATTTATTTCGCTACATCTGTGGCTTCGTCGAAGGAGATTGAGAGGACTTTGGATATACCGTTTCCGGACATAGTCACACCATAGATTACTCCAGCACGGCTCATAGTCTCACGATTGTGAGTAATGAGGATCAGCTGGGAATATTTGGAAAGAAGCTCAATCATATCTCCATATTTCCTAGAATTAGCTTCATCAAGTGCAGCATCCGTTTCATCAAGAATGATAAATGGAGGTGGATTCACAGCTGAAATGGCAAAGATAAGAGCAATTGAAGTAAGAGCTCTCTCTCCACCTGAGAGCATCATGAGACCCTTAATTTTCTTCCTCGGTAAACTAAGTTGTATTTCTAATCCTTCTTCAAACATTTCTTCTTCCCCGCTCTCCAAGGTCGGACCTTGGGAATCAGTACTTAAGGTCCGACCTTTTTCCCTCACCAAGATCAGCTTTGCTTCCCCACCATCAAAAACTGTGCTGAAAAGTTTACCGAACTCTTTATTAATATTTTCAAGTCCAATTTTAAATTCCGTAATCAGACGAAGTTCTAAATCTTTGATCAAATTCTTCAATGATTCAGCCGACCTTTCCAAGTCGAGAAGTTCTCGACCGAGGAATTCATCACGCTCTGATGTTTCTCGATATTCTTTCAAAATCTCATCCGAACCAGCCATTGATGCATCCTCAAAACGGATCTTCAGCTTTTGAATAGAGCGTTGTCGTTCCAGTTGCACCCTTCTTTCTTCTTGGCTAACACTCGGTGTTGGCCAAACATGATACTGAAGCACTTCTGCTCCCACCAATCTTGAAATCTCCTCAAGCTCTCTCTTAAACCCAGTATCATCAGAGTGAATCTGTTCCTCACGTACCTTGATCAGGTTGAGCCTAGAATGAAGTTCATTTTCTTCAGACATGATACGAAAAACCGCGATCTGAGCTGCATTATTACCATCCTTAGTACGCTCGACATCTTTCTTGAGATGTTCATAATCCACTTGAAGTTTCTTCTCCTTCTCTTGTGCTTCCTTAAATTTCTTTTCAACTCTCACTCTTTCACTCTGTAGCTCTTCGATAGATTTCCTAACTTCTAAAAGAAGATTCGATGGTGCTGATTCTCTATGATCTTTTATGAAATTTAGAAATTTATCTTTGATACGGGCAAGAATACCCGTATCTTCTTTTTCACTTTCAATTTCTCTATAAAGAATCTCAACATCCTTAAGTGGAATGATCTTATGCTCATCAGACTGCGTCAATAGCTCCTGTTTCTTGAGGATGCCCATTTGGGCATCCATCAAACCCTCAACCTTACCCAACTCTCTACCTGAGACATCCTTAAGAGTGCGAGCTATAGAAAGCTCTTTCTCTAACTCTAGAATCAAATATTCTTTTTTCTCCTTCTCTCCAGCTTCAGCCAAGGTCTTCTTAGCTTCAGCCAATTCTGTCTCCAATTTTTCCAAACTAGTAGTCAGAGGATGGTACTCAGATTCCAAGAATTTTCTAGCTTCAGTGATATAAATTTCTTCTCGTTTGAAAAATTCTTTAGCAAGATTTAAAAGATCCTCTTTCAAGCTCTTGGTCTTCTCGAGTTTCTCAACCTGTTTTGTGAGAAACCGTAAATGTGGAGCAATTTCCTTTCTCAAGGATTCAACTTGTCCAATATTTTCAAAAGTCTTATCAAGCTTTCGTTCACTTTCTGCTCTCTTAAACTGATAAAGTTTAAGGCCCAAAGCATCTTCCACCATACCCTTCCTATCCCTAGCGCTTGCTGAAATAATCTTATCCGCTTCACCTTGAGAAATAATGTGATGTCCTGAAGCTCCTATATGAGCCTTGGCCAAGAGTTCAATAACATCTTTAAGTCTAACGGCAGAATCATTGATAAAATACTCGTTAACACCATCTCGAGCAACTACACGTTCAATAGTCACTTCAGCAAAATCTATATCAAAAACTCGATGTTCGTTATCAAAAACTAATTTAACCGATGCCCGACTAGAACGTGGAGTATCACTTGAACCATTCCAGATTAGATCTTCTCCTCGTTTACCACGCAAACTCTTGATAGATTGTTCACCAAGCACGAAACGGAAAGCTTCAGCCACATTGGACTTGCCAGATCCATTGGGACCCACAATTGCTGAAATAGGTGTATTGAATTCAAAGCCATTCTTCTTAGCGAAGGATTTGAAGCCTGTGAGCTCGATTGATTTCAAATACATATTTAAATATATATTTTAGCATGAAGGCGGACCCTTGGGTCCGCCTTTTTACATACAATTAATAGTTTCCGGCAGCCAATTCTCCTGCCAAGATTCTACGTCTATCTCCCTCAACAAAACCGTCCTGAAGCAGAAACATCAACTGAGGGGTTGGCAAGATTCTGGCGGCTATCTTCACCCGACTTAATTCACTATGCTTCCGAGCAATTTCCGCCAATTCACTAGGCGGAATCTTGCGCATAGCAGCTTCGGCGGCGATGTCCAACCTCGCCCATTTGGCAATGTATACCAAGAGCTTATGATCACTCAACTCTTTTGTCGCCAGAAGTGCCAAGGTTTCGTCCCGACCTAACGCCATTTCAATCTTGGCTCGACGTTCTATAAAGACCGCTGCAACTTGCTTGGCGAATTCCGGGTACAATCGAAGATCTTCGAAATCTTTTTCGTCCACACCCAGTTTTGCTAACACTTCCAGTGATAGAAATGCGCTGCTCAACCGAACCGATAGGAAAATTATAATGGGATACCAGTAAATTAAAAGGCGCCCCGAGGGTTACCCTCGGGACAAATGTAAAAGCAGGTCATAGACCTGCTTTTAGTAATTCCCTCTTTCGTTTCAAACCTTGTTTGGGATCTCCTCTATTGAAAATCCCATCTTCTCCTGATGAGCAAGGACGAGTCTCCCGATGACCTCTTCAGGATTCCTTCCTTTGCTTTGAATCTCAGGAGAATACGCGAACTTCGCGATACAGTCTCCCTTTACCCATTGATACACGATCTTAATTTCAAGTCCGTTCATCAGAACCTCCAACCTCTATAAAATAGATTCACAAGGAAATAGTCAACCCACCTCTAATGAGCCATACGTCCCAAGGTAACCCTCGGGACAATCTGCGCCACATACATAGTTATTACATACATTATCTTTTTGCTGGAGTGAAATTATAATGTAGTAAGGTTTGAAAAATGAAAAGCGGGCCGTATGAGGGCCCGCCCTTTTCTCAACCTACTCCCATCCCTGCTTCTCAAGAGCATTCTTGGCGGCTGATTGTTCGGCGTCCTGCTTGGACTGGCCTTGACCTTCTCCGTAAACTTCATTACCCACTGAGACTTGAACGGTAAAATGTTTATCGTGATCCGGTCCAGATTCCTTCACAGTCTTATAGGCAGGAGTGTGCCCCACAATTTCCTGAGCTTTCTCTTGGAAAAGAGATTTAGCATCAATCCAAGTACCCGTTTTCAAAATTTCTTCCATAATTGGAACTAAATGATTCAAAATAAATTCCTTAGCCACTTCATAATTCTGATCAACATAAATGGCACCAATAAGCGCTTCAAGAGTATTGGCAAGAATATACTGACGCGCGCGACCGGTGTCCTTACTTTCACCACGCGAAAGTAAAAGGAAGTCGTTGGCGCCAATCTCTGTCGCGACACGTGCGCAAGTATCGGCGTTGACCAGAGCCGAACGCAGAGAGGTAAGCTCTCCTTCATCAGACTCTTTCATCTTGATATAAAGGTAGTCAGTGATCACCAGCTCAAGCACTGCGTCTCCAAGGAATTCCAAGCGCTCATTATGCTCGATCGCGCCAGCCCCATTGGCGGACCGATTTTCGTTGATATATGAGCGATGGGTGAAAGCCTGTCTCAAGAGACTTTCGTCCTTAAACTTCACCCCCGCCTTTTCTTCGAATTTGGAAAAATCCATGTGAATTGTCTATTGTTGGTTCCCTTGCTCTGCTAGTTTCGTCAAAGCGGTAGTAATGACTGGCAGAATATCATCATAGAAATTTAGGTCCAGTATATCGACCAGTTTAAACCAACGCACATCATCTAGACCTCCCTTCTCCTCCTTTTTATCAAGTGTAAGCTCGTTAAATTCTGATTCAGCAAGATAATAATTAATCTCTTTTTTGATCTTCCCTCTTTCTGGATGGAAAGTGGCATAAGAATTATGACCAATACTCTCTTTCACTTCTATGGGAATACCAATTTCTAAAGGAACCTTACGTTTCAAACAATCCTCATCCTTCTCATCTCCCTCCAATCTTCCTTTAGAAAGAGTCCAATGACCAAAAACGTCATGAACAAGAGCCAAATATACGTCCCCCTCATGTTTGGCATAAACTACTGCTCCCGCAAGCTTCTCAACCGGAAGTTGATCCATGGGGATATTGCCATACTTCTTCTTCGGTTTGCTGACATCATTTTTGCCTGGCTCACCCATTTCCTTATAAATTGCTCCCAGAACACCATTTACGAATTTACTGGAAGTCTCTCCTCCAAACTGTTTGGCAAGTTCAATAGCTTCATTGATAGCCACCTTAGGCGGGACTTCATTCCTATCTGCAAATAGAAGTTCTGCTAGACCAATACGTAAAATGTTCCTATCTACAGGAGCAATTCTGTCGATAGGCCAGTCTGGAGCCGCTTTAATAATCAAATTATCAAGATCATAACGTTTATCAAAAACAAGTTTCAAAAGCTTTTCCATAAACAGCCTATCGGAAGAATCTGGAGCAAATTCTTTCAAATTCCTTTCAAAAATAAAATGAATCTCTTCGGGTTTTCGATTTTCGAAATCCCATTCAAAGAGTGATTGAAGAACAATTGAGCGTGAAAGATGTCTTTGTGACATGAAAGAACAGAAATCAAACCTTCTTGGCTCGTTTCTCAAGCTTAGCAGAAAGGTCTATAACCTTCCGACCACGATAGGAACCAGTAATACTAGAGAGTCTATGGCGCAAATGGGCATGCCCCACTTCATCCTTGGTAAGCGCAGGCTTAGACAAAGCGTGATGTGAACGCCTGTTCTTGGTATGCGCACGGGTATGTCTCATTCGTACAACCATGAGGATACTCTAGCATGAATTAATTATTTGAAAAGGCCTTAGATGACAGCTGTGGAATGTCATCTAAGGCCTTTGTGCCTTCGATCAAAATCGATGAGTTGCGACAGAACTCCGCGGTGTGAACGGCAGAGATTCTTCTTCAGGAATTCTACGCTCTTCCACTCTGGAACACCGAGTCGCTTGTCACCGTCCCTTATCGGTTTTGCCCGAAGCTCCCCCTCCAAATCTTCCTCGAGCACAAGATAAAACCTCTTGATATGATCGCCAGACCTCAAGCTGAGAAGAAGTTGGGGGTCTGGAGAGTCTCCACGGAGAGACAACCCGGTTTCTTCGCTGAGCTCCCCGTTGAGAGTTCGCAGGGGATTACCTTGATCAACTATCTCCTCACCTCCTCCTGGGAATTGCCAGATTTCAGGTCCAATATTTCTCCTCATGAGCTTCCTAGTCTTCATGAGGAGAAATTGGAGTTTCCCTTCATAACGGCGAGCGATAACAGCTGCCGTATAGTCCAAGCGTCTTCTGTTGATAACGGCAATGCTCATCTCTCACCTCCTTATTATATTATACTACACTTACTTACCTAGTGTCAAATATTCATCAAAAAACTCATTCGAGAGTAATATTAGTTAGTCTAGATTGGCTATATTATACTATGCCCATGTCTAAGTTCGTTCATCTCCACACACACTCACATTATTCTCTTCTGGAAGCATTGCCGAAGATTCCTGATCTTGTTAAGAGAGCGAAAAAACTAGGTATGGAATCCCTTGCCCTTACGGATACTGGTAATCTCTACGGCGCTATTGAATTCTACAAAGAGTGTTTAGAAGCAGGGATCAAACCTATCCTTGGTGTTGATTTCTATGTCGCTACTCGTACTCGACACGACAAGGAAGCTCACATCGATAACCAAAGGACTCAAATAATACTGCTTGCCGAAAATGAGAAAGGTTATAAAAATCTACTTAAACTCGTTACTGCTTCAAACCTCGAAGGTTTCTATTACAAACCACGCATTGATAAAGAACTTTTAGAGAAGTATAACGAAGGTCTTATTGCTATCGCCAAAGAAGAGAAATATTATCGAGAAATTTTTAAAGACAGATTCTACCTGGAGGAAACCTTAGCCATATACAATGTCCACTATCTAGATACAGACGATCGCTCCGCCTTCAACACAGTCCTCTCTATCCAGGGACAGCATAATCGTGGAGCTTTCGATGAAGAAGAGGATTTGTCATTTAGAACACCAGCTCAAGCTAAAAAGGATTTCTCTTCCGAAGCTCTGGAGAAAACTGCCGAGATTGCCGCTCGTTGCAATCTCACTCTAGAGCTTGGTAAATGGGTCTTCCCAAACTATGTGACTAAAGATAAAAACTATAATGAAGAACTTCGTAATCTAGTTTATATCGGTCTAAAAGAACGCCACATCACCCAAACGCCAAAAATTGTTGAACGCATAGAATACGAACTTAAAATTATTAAAGATAAGGGTTACGCACCATACTTTCTAGTGACTGCAGACCTCTTACACTATGCTCATTCTCACGGCATTCTAACCAATACTAGAGGTTCGGCAGCTGGTTCCATAGTCACTTATCTAACTCGTATTACAACAATAGATCCACTTAAATTTGAGTTACCATTTGAACGTTTTCTCAATCCAGATCGACCATCACCACCAGATATCGATATGGACATTGCAGACAATAGAAGAGATGAATTGATCGAATACGTCCGAAAAAAGTATGGTGAGACACATCTAGCCCAGATCGGTACCTTCGGGACTATGATGGCCCGCGGAGTGGTGAGAGATGTAACCCGTGCTCTTGGTTTCCCATATGTACTTGGAGATCAAATTTCTAAACTTATACCTCTTGGAGCTCAGGGGTTCCCCATGACTATAGAACGCGCTTTCAAAGAGTCCCCAGAATTTAAAATACTTTATGACAAAACTCCAGATGTAAAGACAGTAGTAGAAATGGCTCGCAAACTTGAAGGTAATGCTCGTCATATATCTGTTCATGCAGCTGGAGTGGTGATCTCACCGACAGCCTTGACTGACTACACCGCACTTCAATTCGATACCAAGGGTGACAACAAAATCATTACCCAATACGATATGTATTCTATAGAAGAAGCAGGATTACTTAAATTTGATTTCCTTGGTATACGTAACCTTTCCATCATTGCAGAAACGCTTGCAAGATTAGAAAAAATCGAGGGTACAACTCTAACCATGGAGGAAATCCCAATTGATGATAAAAAGACTTTTGAAATGCTCACACGTGGCGAGACTGAAGGAACTTTCCAACTCAATGGCTCAGGTATGACTAAGTATCTTATGGATCTCAAACCCACTGCCATACACGACATCAATGTCATGGTAGCCCTTTATCGTCCTGGTCCCATGGACAATATCAGAGAATATATAGCTAGAAAACATGGCCAGAAACCCATCACTTACATGCATCCAAAAATGGGGACTTTTCTCAAACCAACCTATGGTGTGCTCGTCTATCAAGACGATCTACTTATGACTGCAATCGAAGTAGCTGGATACACATGGGGTGAGGTGGACAAATTTCGCAAAGCTGTCGGCAAGAAGATTCCAGAAGAAATGAAGAAGCAACATATTATGTTCGTAGATGGTTGCCAGAAACATGGTGGTATGAGTAGAGAGAAAGCGGAGACGCTATGGGAACTCTTCGTACCTTTCCAAGGCTACGGCTTCAATAAGGCTCACGCTGCGAGTTATGGCTATATCGCTTACATCACTGCCTACCTCAAAGCGAACTATCCTGAGATCTACATGTCCGCAGTTCTCTCAGCAGAATCTGGAAATGTGGAGACTATTGGAGTGATGGTGACAGAGTGCAAAAGGATGGGTATAGAGGTCATGCCACCATCAGTGAACGAAAGTTTTTCGCAATTCAGCGTAATCCCCTCACTTAGTGGTTCAACCTCCAAGTTACGTTACAAAATACGTTTCGGATTAACTACCATCAAAAACTTCGGTCAAGGTATTTCAAGTAGTATCACAACCGAGAGAAAAAATGAAGGAGAATTTAAAAGTCTCGTTGATTTCCTCGACAGGATCAAGGACAAAAATTTGAATAAAAAATCTCTAGAATCCTTGATCAAGTCAGGAGCATTTGATGAATTACCTTCAGTAAATCTGGGTCAGCCGGCGGATCGTGGAATACTTCTTGCCAACCTTGATACTCTTCTTGGTTATCACAAGGAAGTGATGAACGCGAATGAAAACCAGAATAGTCTCTTTGAATTAATGGACAATACATCTTCCGCGCCTGCCCTTCGACTAAGCTCAGGGCAAGCAGCTTCTCAAAAAGATAAACTTTCGTGGGAGAAAGAATTGCTTGGACTCTACATCTCCGGTCATCCTCTTGATGCATACAAAGATAAATTTGCTAATAAAGAAATTAGTATCAAAAAGCTCGATGAGTTCAAGGAAAATGTAGAAACAGTAATTGGTGGAACTGTGGAAGAGATTAGAATTGTAACTACTAAGAACAATGAGCAAATGGCCTTTGTAAAACTCGCCGACTTCTCAGGATCAATAGAAGTAGCCATCTTCCCCAGAATCTTTAGCGAATTTAAATTAGTGGTCACTTCTGATGCTTGCATCGCCGTGAAGGGCAAAGTTTCAAAAAGAAAAGGCGAGACATCCTTTATTGCAGATAAGATCAAGGCCCTGTAGGATATTGGTTATATGAATGATACAGAACAATCTTCCTTATCGGCAGATAGAGATCATAAAAAATTGGGTAGGGAGCTAGAATTATTTACCTTCTCCGATACTGTAGGTAAGGGTCTTCCGCTTTGGCTACCTAAGGGTGCCACAGTGAGACGTGAATTGGAGCGCTTCATTATTGATGAAGAAATTCGTCGTGGTTACCTCCACGTCCGCACTCCCGACATAGCCAAACTTGATCTCTACAAAAAGTCTGGTCACTACCCCATGTACAAAGATAAAATGTATGCACCTATTATCATAGATAATGAAGAATTTATGCTTCGCCCTATGACTTGCCCACATCACTTTGAACTCTATCTCACCAAGCCTCGCTCCTATCGAGATTTACCAATGCGCATTGCTGAACTGGCACAACTTTATCGTTACGAACAATCAGGTGAATTAATGGGACTCCTAAGAGTCCGTGCATTTTGTCTTTCTGATGCCCATATCATTTGCAAGGATGAGCAACAAGCAGTGGATGAAATCGGTGGTGCATTGGACCTTATTGAATACGTCAATACTATCTTTGGTCTAAAAATGGGTGAAGATTACTGGTATGTCCTCTCTATGGGTGATCGTGAAAATACAGAAAAATATTACAAAGATGATGCTGGTTGGGACAAAGCTGAGACATTACTACGCGATGCTATGAAGAAACGTGGTGCAAACTTCACCGAAGCTAAGGACGACGCCGCTTTCTATGGACCTAAAATTGATGTAAATATGAGAAATGTTAATGGTAAGGAAGATACTGCCTTCACTGTTCAATATGATCTTTCCTCTCCTCAACGTTTTGATCTTGATTATATTGGAGAAGATGGCCAGAAACATAAAGCTTTCGTAGTCCATCGATCCTCAATTGGTGCAATGGAACGCATCATGGCCTTTCTCATTGAGAAATATGCTGGTGCCTTTCCTCTCTGGCTCTCACCTGTCCAAGTGAAGGTTCTACCAATAGGTGAGACTCATTTCCTCTACGCTACTAAAGTGATGGATAAGCTCAAAGAAGCTGGAGTACGAGTAGAGCTTGATATCTCAGATGAAACTCTCGGCAAGAAAATTAGAAATGCCAAAACTGAAAAAGTTCCCTACGTTCTCGTCATAGGGGATAAAGAACTCGCAGATCAAAATGTGACTGTCGAAAGTCGTGACTCCGGAAACTTGGGAGCCGTATCGGTAGAAGAATTAGTGGAAAAACTAAAAACTGAAATCAAAGATCGAAGATAATTAAAAGATAAAAAACCTAGCAAGTCCTTTTTGTGTATACTAACCTACCTACATTATAACCCAGCGATCGCTGGGTTATAATGTAGGGGTATAAAATTTAAAATTATTTTAAATATGGGAAAACTTGAACAAGATTCAAAAAAGAAGACTAGAAGAACTCAGACCCAAGAAGCAATTCTTCTAGCTATTGTCTCTGGCGGAAGAATGGGAGGAGATTTGTTGATAAAACAGATTGTGGATCGATTTCTAGATACAGATTTCTCCACCACTCTTCCACGGAAAAGAGAGATTATAAAATCGGCCGCCAGCCGTTTAACCAAAAAGGGTCTAGTTTCCTTTAAGGGTGGACATTACGTCATTACTAAAGAGGGTGAAAAGATTTTAAACGAGTGGCAGATGGTTAGATATGAAATCAAAAAGCCAAGGAAATGGGATAAGAAGTGGAGAGTAGTCATTTTTGACATTCCTGAAGGTAAGAAAAGGATGAGAGACCGTGCTAGAGAAATACTCTTAGCAGCAGGTTTTATGAGACTTCAGAACAGCGTTTGGGTTTATCCCCATGATTGTGAAGATGTGATAGGACTAATGAAGATAGATTTGGGTATCGGAAAGTATTTGCTTTATATGATAGTGGATCAGATTGAGAACGATCGTTTCCTTCGTATGGA
>CAZGIA010000002.1:8079-30207 GCA_964526075.1 uncultured Candidatus Saccharibacteria bacterium | reverse complement strand
AACTTAATTTCAACCTACATTATAAGCCAGCGATCGCTGGGTTATAATGTACTATGCCGAAAGAAATATCTCCTACTTCGGACGCATCAGAGGAAAGAGTTGAACTTCACGCAAAGGTTTGTCTACTAGGAAAGCAAAGAGGCGTTCACCGAAACCGAAGCCACAGGTCGGTGGCATACCATACTCAAGCATCTCTACGAACTCCCAATCAGGCATCATCGCTTCCTCATCCCCTCCTTCGATCAATTTCTGCTGAACTTCAAAACGTGCCTTTTGATCAAGAGGATCGTTGAGCTCAGAATAGCCCCTACCCACTTCAGACCCAGCAATAATCGGCTGGAACATCTGCACGGTCTTGCCACTCTCGTTGGGTTTGGCGAGAGGTCCGACCAATGTAGGGTGGTTTACTAGAAAGGCTGGGCCAGTAATATTTTTGCGACAATACTTCCAGAGAGAGTCAATGAGACGTTCTTTATTTCTACCCTCATACTTCACACCAAGCTCATCAAGCTTGTCCTTCATATCTTCCTCATCGCTATCTGTGATATCGAGCCCGATCTGCCTCTTAATTTCAGTGACATAATCTATCTCAGGCCATTCATCTGCCAAATCAAAAGTATGCCCCTTAGTAGTAAATTGAGTAGTGCCAAAAACTTCCTTAGCAATCTCTCTATACATTCTTTTGACCAGATCCATTCCAGCCTTGTAATCAGCATAGCCCCAATAAAATTCTAGATTAGTAAATTCTTGAGTGTGCTCAGAGGAAGAACCTTCATTTCTATAAGCACGACCAATCTCAAAGGTCTTGGCAAATCCAGCAGACATCAATCTCTTCTGCCAAAGTTCACCTACAGAAATACGCATGAAGATATCCATATCAAAATCATTGTGATGAGTCTTAAATGGTTTCGCCTCGGCTCCACCTGTAGTAACTTCAAGAGTGGGTGTCTCCACTTCCAGAAACCCTTCCTTCTTCATAAAGTCTCTTGTCGCATCCCAAAACTTAGCTTTCTTAATAAAAAGTTCCTTAATCTCAGGATTTGAAAGTATGTCCAAATAACGCTTACGAAACCTTTCCTCCACATCTTGAAGCCCGTGCCACTTCTCCGGCAAGGGGAGAAGAGATTTGGAAAGCATTTTTACCTTCTCTGCCAGAATAGTTTTCTGACCCTTCTGAGTGACGAAAAGGGTGCCATGAACTTCTATGAAATCTCCGATATCAAAAGCTTTCTCAAATAATTCAAAATCCTTTTCTGGTAATGGTTCACCACTTTTTAAAAGAGCTTGAAAACGACCAGACCCGTCGTCTATATCGAGAAAAATAATCTTACCCTGAGACCGAAGCGAGATGATACGACCGGCTAGAATGATAGCCTTACCTTCCTCAAATTTTTCTAGTGTTTCAAGGATGGTAGCATCACGCGAAGTAGTCGCAGGGTAGGGATTAATTCCCTGTTCCCTAAGCATGTTTAGCTTAGCCAAACGAATAGAACGTATTTCTTCTAGTGAAGACATGTAGAGTTACTTAATGTCAATAATCTTATATGACATTATACCACTAGGAGATTCAAAGGTGAATGAATCACCCTTCTTCTTACCCATAGCACTAACACCAAGTGGAGAGCGCATGGAAATCAAGCCCTTGGCGGCATTGGCTTCCTCTGAACCAACGATAGTGTAGGATTTCTTAGACTTGTCTGAAATCTTCTCAACCACTATAAGTGAGCCGACAGAAACTATGTTGTAACTCTGAGCAGAAACAATAGAAGCAGTCCGAATAACATGCTCAAGATGCTTGATACGATCTTCCAATATTGCCTGACTATCCCGAGCTTCTTGATACTCTTGATTCTCAGAAAGGTCCCCAAGACTCTTGGCATATTCAAGCGCTTCTGCAACCTCCTTCCTCTTGGTGGTCTTTAGGATTCCGAGCTCTTTCTCAAGCTGGTTGAACTTCTCTTTGGTCAAATATTCTACCTCCATATAGATCAAATTATTAATTGATGGTTTATCTTAGCACCCACACTAAGAAATACAACTCATCAATAAACTAAGATGAAATTATTTAAAATACTCTGAAGAGTTAATACTCATCCAATCGAAAACCTTTCTCATAACCAAAGTGGCTCCAAAGGTATTTGAAGCAGGACCCTTCTCCATAATCACAGCCCAAGCATATTTGGGATGCTCGTATGGGAAGAAACCAACAGACCAAGAATGAACATAAATCTTACCAGATCCTATTTCAGCCGTACCTGTCTTCCCAGCTGCATTTACGTAGGGAACATTGAGACCAAGTGAAGTGCCATAGGTGACACCCTCACGCATACCGGCGCGCACAACCTGCCAATCACTTTCCTCAAAATTTAATGTCCTAATTACCGGATTAGCGTCACCTCCAATCATGAGAGAAGGCTTCAGCAATTTCCCACCATTGGCTATGGCAGCAATAAATCTAACTGCATTAATAGGGCTAATCTGAGTACCGTACTGACCAATCGAAGTGATATAAGTATCACCAAGACGCCAAATATCACCACCAAATTTTTCAGCCTTCCACTCAGGAGTGGGAATGACACCAGAAAGTTCACCGAGTATCTCAATCCCAGTCTTCTCTTCGAGACCAAACATTTTGAGATATTGATCTATGAGGCCAATACCAAGCCCTCGTTGACCCTCATATCCCCCACCAATTGAATAAAAATAGGTATCAGAAGAAACGGCCAAAGCTTCCTTCATGGCAGTATAACCATGGGCCTTCCAATCACCAAAAACGGATGGTTTCGAAGGATCATATGGGTTGGGTACACTGATCGATCCTGAAGAGAAAATTTCCTTATTGGGTGAAATAAGTTTTTCGTTCAAAGCAGCAAGAGCCAGAATAGGCTTCAAAATTGAACCCGGTGTATAAAGTCCTCCCACCACTCGATTCAAAAATGGTTTAGCAGAATTATTTATAAGTGCATTAAATGATTTCTGATCCAATCCACTGGTTAAGGCATTGGAATCGTATTCTGGATAACTCGTAAGTGCCACCACTTCTCCAGTCTCTACATTCATAATGACTCCAGCTCCTCCAACAAACTTACTTGAGCGAGCTAGAGATTCTATCGCGAGATAGAGTTCTTCTGTAAGTTTGGAATCAAGCGAGATGGTGAGAGTCGAGCCATCCTGAGGTAATTTGATTACACTCTCAGAAGTTACACGACCAGTCACATCAGTCTCCTTAAGTTTAAGACCATTCTGACCCTTCAAAACTGAATCATATACCAACTCCACTCCGTCCTTAGCACGATACTCTCTCTCATAATAAATACCTGACTTATCACGAAGAGGGTACTTGAGATAACCAATTACGTGAGAAAGTCCTTTGATCGGAGTATAACGTCTCCCAGCAAAATCAAGTGGGTCATCTTTAACCGCATTAGTAGCCAACTCCACAGCATTGCGATCGAGAATAGCACCACGATTGGCGAAAAGGAGTGTTTCCTCCAAACGATTATTTTCAGAAATCTGGGCATATCGTGATCCCTGCACAATAGTCAGAAAGGAAAGTTTAACTACCAGAAGAATCACCACCACAGCTAAAATCAACTTAAATAAAAGAAAGGTCATGTGACCCATCGGTCTTTCAATTCGACCCTCAAGAGCATGTTCCTCAAATCCTGGCAAATTGGTCGAATCTAGAAAAATATCTTCAGGATTAATATCCTGATAACGATGATCAACTCGCCCACCAAGGCCGAAATGATTCTTGATCTTCCTGAATAGAAATTTAAACATGAATTCTAATGCGTTCTCGTAATGGTAAAAGGATGATAAGTAAAAGGATAACTACAAAAGCGATAGGTGAGAAAAACTGATTTGAAAAACTCACTCCCCATCCATAAAGCAAATCAACAAGAAGAGCTAGCATAATGCCTTCCCAAAAAAAGGGAAAGACCACCACTCCTACTAAAAGGAGAGGTAAGTAAAACCAATATGGTAAGAAAATAATAGCCACCAAAATTATCAAGGTTGAAAAAAAGCGGAATCTATTCATGGTCGGACAGTAAGAAAACGAAGACTAAAGATATTGGCAGGGCTCCTAGATAACACTTTCTTGAAGGAATCTGTCGGCTCCAAACTTACCTCCTCAACAATTGCAAGTAAGGATGCGCTTAAACCACTAGAGAAAATTCTATCACCCACTTCAATCTCAGTTTCTCTTGGCAAAATAATCTTGAAGTTGCCACCACCAAGACCCTCAAGAATAACTGGTATCTGATATCGCTCAAGGACTGCAGAAGTTTTTTCACCAGAAGTAGTTAATAACTTGACTCGTGAAAAATTTGGGAAAACTTGAGTAACTACTCCTATCTCTGGACCTTCAGGTAGAAAAACTTTGGCACCTACAAGCATAGCCTCACGACTACCAGCATCTATGATAATAAGATCATAAGGGCTCTGAGGTGGATGAGTGAGAACTGAGACAGTGATTCCTCCCACCACACTTTGACGTCCCAGAAGTTCATAGAGTCTCTCAATCTCAGAACGAGAAATAGAAAGGGTTGAAAGTTCTAGTTCAAGTGAAGCTAGTTTCTCCCTAAGAGTGATATTCTCTTTGACCAAGTCTTGTCGGATACTTAGGAAGTTACCAACCTCAAGCAAAGAACGTGAAAAACTATTTTCAGCCCGCCAAAGGGGTGAAATCGTAACAATAATCAGATTGCCAAAAAGAGCAAAAGCAAGAGTAAAAACAACGAAAATACCGCCGAGCCATAATACTGGTCTTAGGTAATGCCCCTTGATTCTATTTCTTGGGAGGTATTTCATCTTCGTTTTCTACCAAGATTTCTCGATAAGTCTCCAAATCCTCAAGAATAATACCTGTGCCTCTTGCTACAGCCGTAAGTGGATCACCCGTAATATGTACAGGAATATTGATCTCATTTTCTAGAAGTTCTCCCAAACCCTTAAGTAAGGCTCCACCTCCTGCCAGATAAACTCCTCTTTGCATAATATCCGAAAGTATTTCTGGTGGAGTTGATTCAAGTACTTCGCGCACAGATTCAATAAGGCTCTCAATAGATTGAGAAAGTGCTTCGCGAATATCAGAGTCAGTTAGGATTACCTCCTTGGGAAGACCAGTTACTAGATCCCGACCTTTGACAGAAGCTTCAAGCGGAGCATGGGTTGGAAGTACCGAACCTATCGTAGTCTTAATCATTTCTGCTGTCTTGTCACCAATTAAAATTTTAAATTGATTTCTAACATAAGAAACAATATCTGAATTAAATTTGTCTCCTGCAATTCGCACATTTTTCGAGCGAACAACCCCAGCTAGAGAGATCACGGCAATATCTGTCGTACCACCGCCAATATCTATAACCATATTCCCAACTGGTTCGTGGATGAGTAGACGCATCCCGATAGCTGCAGCCATTGGTTCTTCTACTATATAGACTTCACCTGCACCTGCATTCCTGGTTGCATCACGTACAGCACGAATTTCAACATTGGTAATACCGGAGGGGACCCCTACCACCACTCTTGGAGCAAGCATTTTGGTTGAGCCAATAGTAGCTTTGCCCAAAAGATACGAAATCATTTCTTCCGTAGTTTCAAAATCTGAAATTACTCCATCGACCAAGGGCCTAATAGCAGTAATATGTTGAGGAGTCCTACCAAGCATGGCCTTAGCATCACTACCGATGGCTACTACTTGCCCAGTCTTTTGATTTACAGCTACAACCGAAGGTTCGTTGACTACTATCCCACGACCACGCATGTAAACAAGAGTATTGGCAGTACCCAAGTCTATCCCAATATCATGAGAAAAGTATTGTCGCCATTTGTTTTTAATATTGGTAAAATTCATTCGCAATTATTTCCTTAGATCAATCAGTAATTGTTCCAATGTAAGCATTCTAATCTTATCCGAATTTCTCTCTTTTACTTCCAATAAATTTGACTCAAGACTCTTCTCTCCAAGAACTACTCGAGTGGGGTTACCTATGAGATCAGCATCAGCGAATTTCTCTCCAGCGCGAAGATCACGATCATCATAAAGCACTTCTATGCCTTCTGTCTCAAGAGTTTTATAGATTTCTTCTACTCGTTCCTTCAAAGTTTCAAAATTACCAAGTGCCACTAGATGGACCTGGAAAGGTGCCACTATTTTGGGCCAGATAAGACCCTTCTCATCGGAGAAAATTTCAGCGAATACCCCCATCAATCTGCTAATTCCTATTCCATAACAACCAGCAATGATAGATTGCCTATCTCCTTTTTCATCCTTGTAATAAACCTCCAGAGCATCGGTATACTTCGATTCTAGTGGGAAGATATTGCCCACCTCCACTGCTTGTTTCTCAACCAAATCTTCTTTCTTAAGTCCCATCTTTGTTAGATTCTCATCAGAATAGACTTCTTTGTTTACAGCGATCTTTTTCTCTTCATGCAAGTAAATCGTATCCTCTCCAATTTCACTCAAGGTCTGAAACTCATCACTGAAGCGTTCTGTGAAAATACCTCCATCAGCATAGGTTCTATATGTAATGTCACCCAATCCAAGCCGTTTATAAACTTTGTGGTAAGCAGAAGCAATTTTTTCATAAATCTGCTCATGTTCTTCCTGTGTACGAGCGAAGGAATACATATCCTTCATCAAAAATTCTCTGCCACGTAACAAACCACTTTTGGCGCGGAGTTCATTTCTAAACTTAGTTTGTATTTGGTAAACACAGATAGGTAAATCTTTATACGAACTAATGTAATCACTTAGAGCATTCACGATTGGTTCTTCATGCGTCAATCCCATACCTAGCTCTGTACCATTAGTAAGCTTGGTCTTGAACCAATTATCTACCTTCTTATCGTCCCAACGATCGGTCTTTTCAAATATTTCCTTGGGCTGAAGAGTGGTCATCTGAACTTCTTGACCTCCTACAGCATTCATTTCCTCTCTTACCACTTGAGCAATTTTATCTATAACTCTCTTCCCTAATGGGAGGAAAGCATACACACCGGATAACTCCTTGTGTATAAATCCTGCACGAGTAAGAAGAACCGCATTTTTTGAAACCTCATCAGCGGGAGCTTCCCGTCGAGTTTTAGTAAAAAGTTGACTTTGTCGCATGGAGCTATTTTACTCCTAGAATACAAATTCTCCAACTTGCATTGACAATAATATACAATAGTGATGGTATTCTTAGAAAAGATTCCCAATATCATGCAAGGTAACAAGTAGCATCAGAAAAATCAGAAAGGCGAAACTAACAGTACTAATAATATTGAAAAGTCTAGAAGGTATCTTCCGGCGTATCACGACTTCAACTAAGACTAGCAGTAATCTTCCTCCATCGAGCGCTGGAATAGGTAAAAGGTTAATCAAAGAAAGATTGATAGAAATAAGAGCCACAAAAGAAAGCAAGTAACCGAAACCGATCTGACTAACATCCCCCACAAGTCCGACCAATCCCACCGGACCTATTAAGTTGGAGAGATCAGCTCTACCCACCACAGCTTGAGAAATGAGTGCTCCCAGAGCAAGTGCCGTATCTCCTGTAATCTTGATACTAACCTGGAATCCACTCGAAATCGCCTCAATAAGAGGCAAGCCCTCCGGCTGAGCCATACTAAGTGGTGCAGAGAGCCCAAGAGCTAGAACCAGTGAGAAGATAAACCAAGCGAAGAGGAAATTCCCCACCACTCCTGCTACCAAAACCAAAGCTTGAACAAAATGATTCTGATTTACAAAACTCTGGCCATGTTCCGAGGGAATGTCTGAGGAGTTTTGTAAATCAGAATCATTTTGGTTTTCTCCAAAAATTTTTACAAACCCGCCAAAAGGTAACCAATTAAGTGTGAAGAGAGTCTCTCTCCAAGTGAAGAGTTTGATTAATCTCGGTGGATAGCCGAAGCCAAACTCATCTACCCGAATGCCGAAAAATTTGGCTACGAAAAAATGCCCAAGCTCATGCACAAGCACTAGTAAGCTTAGGATGATAAAAAACAAGATAAGAGTCATACTTATTTATTTAGAAATTTCAATCTCTTTTTTAGCAAACAAGTCTTCAAGTTTATGATTTGTCTCATCTACCAGCTTTTGTAAATCCTGCTTGGCGCGAAAGACGTCGTCCTTGCCCATCGTGCCTGTCTTCTCTTGTTTGTCGGCATCACTATGCACCTTTTCTCTCTCACTCCTTACTCGAACACGTGCTTCCTCAAGCTTAGCTTTGGCAATCTTCATCAGCGCCTGCCTACGATCATCAGTCAATTCTGGAAAAGAAACTCGTAATCCTTGATCATCAACCGAAACCGAAATACCCAGATTGGCTTCACGAATAGCCAGATCAAGAGGCTTCACAGCAGTCTTGTCCCATGGAGTGATACGTAGAGAGCGAGCACTTTCACCAAGCACTGTAGCAACTTGATTTATCGGCATCATAGATCCGTAGATATTTACTCTGACAGAATCGAGAATACTAGGATTAGCCTGCCCACTTCTAATACCCAAGTATTCCTTCCGCAACCACTCAATAGCTTCTTCTCCCCCCTGTTTAAATTGAGAAAAATTATAAGTCATAACACAATTATAACATCCTTCGATATACTTAAAACAAACTGACTGCTAAATGCTCCAAGATTAGTCGCGATGAGGTGCCACGATCATCGCTCACCAATCTTAGTTTATAAACCTGCTCCACTTTCTTGATCTCATTTTTCTTTCTTAGCTCCAAGAGTAACTCATCAAGAAATACTGAGAGATTCCGCTCCTTCTCCACAAACTTCTTTACGAAATTCAGCCTTTCCTTAATACTCAACTTCAGAAACTCCTCTGCTTCCTTGTCCACCTTGTTAAACACCGAGTGTTTAACATTAAGTTTCTGCATACGGGAGCGCAGGGTAGGAATTACCAAACTTTCTTCTCGTAATACCAAGAAGAAATGTGTTCGCGCAATCGGCTCCTCAAAAGTTTTAAGAAGTGCATTCTGAGCCTCAAGACTAATCTTTTCAGGGGTCAGTAAGAAAACTTTTCGCCCCGTAAAAGCATGTCTAATAGCCTGTTCAGAAAGAGTACGAGCATCATCAATCCCAAATAAGGGTTTGTCAAAAACAAAAAAGTCTGGGGAACTCAAGAGACTTTCACCATTTGTTTCAAAAAGAGAAAGAACAACTTCTCGAGCTCTCTCTTTACCACCTACCACAAGGTAAGCATGGTGAAGATCTTGAAAATCTATCTCCCCCATTCCTAATTAATTTTCTACTCCAACGAGTTCAACTTCGAAGATCAGCACCGAATTAGCAGGAATAGCTCCGGCAGATTGAGCTCCATAACCAAAATCAGGTGCAATAGTGAGTATTCTCTTACCTCCTTCACGCATCCCGGCAATACCCTCATCCCAACCTCTGATAACCTGTCCTACCCCGAAAGTAAATTGAATTGGTACACCTCTGTCTCGAGAACTGTCAAAGACCTGACCATTGGTCAGCTTGCCTACATAATGTGCACTAACCTTATCACCACTTTCAACAAGCTTACCTGTACCTACTACTACATCTTCGGCCTTGAAGCCTGTTTGAATCATAGTATTCTCTGTTTCGTTTTGCATATTTGAAGTGAAAAGGTTCATTAAAGGACCCGAGAAGAAGAGGTAGACCATAACCGCCAAAACTGCGAAGACTGCTACTCCCTCTTGTTTGTTTAATTGATTCATTATTATTTCCTAAATTACTATGTTGATAATTATAACAGATTATTACTCTGGGCAAGTAGGGCCTCTGTGATATTATAAGCTTATGTCAGAAGATGAAAAGAAAGCTATCCTTACAGTCACTACTTTCAACAAACAAGGGATGCATAGTGTCACGACTGAAAAGATCATGGAGATAGCTAAAGAATTTACCGAAGGGTTCAAATTGCTTGCAGATTACCCCAAGACAGTTACCTTCTTCGGCTCCACTCAAATGCGTGAAGGTGACTTCTACTACGATAAAGCACGTTCACTTGCTGGTCGATTGGCCAAAGATCTTAATTATTCAATCGTCTCAGGTGGTGGACCCGGCATTATGGAGGCGGCAGATAGAGGAGCTTATGAAGCTGGTGGTAACTCTATTGGTCTTCTCATTAAACTTCCCAATGCCCAACCAACAAATTCATATATCAATAAAAGTGTCTCTTTCTATTATTTCTTTGTTCGTAAGGTCTGTCTCACTTTTGGTGCTGAAGTCTTCATTTTCTTCCCTGGCGGTTTCGGCACACTTGATGAATTTTTCGAAATTGTAACTCTTATTCAAAGTAGAAAGATTGTCGGTGTACCACTTATTTGTTTCGGTTCTGAATATTGGAATAAGATTAAGGATTTTATGAGAACAGAGCTACTTTCGAGGAAAATGATTACTGAAAAGGATCTTGACCTTTTTATCATTACAGATAACGAAGACGAAGTTGTTGAAACAATCAAAAAGATAAAGGTTACTGAGGGTATCCCTTTTGAAGAAATGAGTACAACCCCAGTGACTAAAGCTTCATAGAATTTTCCTCTTCAACTACCAGTGGAACATCAAAAATTGATGGAGGGAAAGATTCCCCCTTTATCTCTTTAGCTACCTTGTGACCACCAAAGATTGATGGCAGGAGACCCACACCATTACAACCCAAATTGTAATACAAATGTGGATGAGACGGATCAGGACCAACCATTCTCAACAAATTTTTAGTATAACCCATAATGCCATGCCACATGAAAAGATACTCAAGCTCCTTTCTCTTGTCATAAGTATGCCGAACGAAGGTGTCTATCTGTGCCTTAGCCTTCTCTGAGAATTCTTGATCACGATCGTAACGTGAGAGATGTTCAAGTGCGTAATCTGGGCCACCAATACAAACGAGATTATGTTTTCCGCCATTTGGATTGGCGGATCCGCCTGTTTTGGCGGACTCATATTCATAAGAACGACGAGTAATATAAAAATACGGATCACCAGGGTTATCAGTAAGATCTGAATTGTTCTTCTGGTAATAACTAATCGCAACTGGTTTCTCAATACCTGTTTCAAGATAAGCTGACATGAAGGCAATGATGCCATGAATGTTGTGGTGGAAACGAGTGTTAACAGCCAGCCCTTCGGGAGTAATAAGATTTAGATTCTCAAACCCGTTGGTACAGAGAACCACATCTCTACATTCAAGGGTGTGACGACCAACATCAAGAATCACTCTCTCTTCATGAACCACAACCTTCCCTACAGGTGAATGTTCATAAAGCATAAAACGTTCAGGATATGTCTCCTGAAGATAAGCTACCACTTCCTGACAGAAAAGGGCGGAATTCATCACTCCCTTCTGCGAAGAGAGCACCGCGATATATTGCGGATCGAAAGTCTCAAGTTTAAGAGCAATCTCCTCACGTGAGACAAAAGAAATATGATCATGATACTTCTCAGGAAGATCATAATTAAAATCAGCATCCTCCCAAATTTCAAAAATCTTGGTATGAAGACCACCCTTCCTCCTCAAATAATCATTTTCAAGATGATTCAAAATTTGTTCCTTGGTAGAAAGACCAGCGTAACTCTCGAAACGAGACATCGGAAGATCAAGACCAGCTTCGGTATAAATCTCATCAATCAACTCCCATGCAGAATCAATTTCCCTCTGAGCCTGCACTGCCAAATCTAATCCATAAGTTTTCACCAATTCACTAAATGGTCGTTCGAAATAACTGACCAAATGTCCGGCATTATGTCCGGTAGCACCATGAGCCAATTTGTAACCTTCAAGAATAGTGACAGATTTGTCAGTATATTTGAGAAGAAAGTAAGCGGTTGAAATACCAGCAATACCAGCACCTATAATAGCCACATCACTCTTATCGTCGCTCTCCAGTTTGTGAACAATACGTGATTGGTCAAGTTGATGAATCCAAGGGGAGTTGTTACTCATTAATTTTATTATACCCCAAACTCATTATATGAAAAATAACCCATTGACATTACTATATTAATATGTTAAGATTAAAAAAGACGGGGAATCCACCCCGACCAGATGGGAGCAGTATGCCTACGTTACTCGCAATACTCGCCTTCGTTCTCTCACTAACGGTGGCGGTTCTCTACGGGTGTTGGTGGCTAATCCCACTGACGCTTGGACTCACTCTTCTCGTCGGTCTCCTGTACGGATCCTGGCAACTCGCCGGGATGATCCCGAGTGGAGAAGGTGCCGCCGCGTGGTGGGCAGGGGCAAGGGCCAGGATGATGAGGGCAGCGGTGATCTTCGCAATCGTCGCCTGTCTCGGAGTCTTAGCCTACTGCCTCTGGGACCGTTTCGCTCCTACCTGCGTGGGAGGTTGCTTATCACAGCCCAGCGTGCTAGTAGTGGCGAAGGACTACACCGCCTTAACAACGGTGATGGTGAAGCCAGAGGCTCCACTCTCGATCACGGTGCCGCCGGGGCACAGAGTAGACTACTGGCCGGCGGGACTCAAAGAGAGCTGGGCCGAAAAGGGAGTGGACATCGTGCTGACGCTGACGGTGGAGAAGGAAACGGAAGTGAAATACCGAACTTATCTCTGCACGGCGTTAACGCCTTGCCACATGGAGCGCCCGAAGATGACAGGTGGAAAGTGAACAAAAAAGGGCGGCACCGAACAACGTGCCGCCCTTTCTCAATTTGTAGATAAGATGCTAGAGACCGAGATACTGAGCCCCAGCATTATTACCACCACTGATTCCGAAGGTGTTTATGATAACACCGATAATCCCTTTGGCTGAGAGCATAATAAACATGCCTAAGATGCCATAAAGAATTTTTTTCTTACCCTTCTCACGCTCAGCATCAACTGTCTCAGAGGAGACAAACTGAAATATCCCCCAGAAGAAAACAAGGAGAGCAAAAGCAAAAGCCAGTACTATAACAGGATTCAGAATATACTGATTGATCTTACCGAGAAGTTCTATAATCGTCATCTTTAGAAACTATCTGAGATTGACTGATGGAGGAGTGATAGCACCACCTTCCTGAGTAATGCCTACAGCACTACCAATGAAGCGCACGATGCCCCAAACGGCAACCATGACGAAGAGCGCTACGAGACCCCAGATCATGAGTGATTGACCCTCCTTCTTCCCTTCTTCACCTGCGAAAATGAATTTGACAAGTCCCCAGAAGAAAGCGAGAAGTCCAATAGCTACGATTATAGGCAGAGCAATATCAATGAGACGACCGACGGATCGAAGCAAGGTCTCAAGGTTTCCGAGATTTTGAGCTGAGGCAATAACCGGAACAAAGGCGAGAGCAGCAATAATAACTTTTTTCATTTTAACTTATTTAACTTATAAACTTATCGAACTTTTGAATACCTCACGGTATAACTCTATGATACGTCAAGAGTGGAGAAAGACAATCCACTTATCCCCTTTATGGACGAGGGAAGGTGGGAACATTGTAAGGAAGACCAGCATGAATACCCAATTGAGTTTGAATGAACAAAATAATTCCCCAAATCGAAACTAAAACGAAAAGAGCGATAGTCCCCCAGATCATGAGAGTTCTACCTTGCTCAACAGCAGCAGTATCACCACCTACAGCAAAGATAAATTTAACCAAACCCCAAAAGAAAACCAGAAGAGCAACAGCGGCGGCTATCTTGGTGAGTAATGTCACTATATTACCAGCAGATTCAATAAGCATCCTTACTCCACCAAACTGAGCAGAAGCAACCATAGGAAAGAAGGAGAGTAGAAGAAATATAAATATTTTATTTTTCATAAATTTAACTGTAACTAACTATTATTTAATTGGCAAGAGTGGCAAGATCTTGACAAAGCCGAATTGATCAGACAAGAAGCCTAGAATCCCCCAGATAGAAATCATTACGAAAAGTGCCAAGACTCCCCAGATCATCAAATTCTTACCCTCAGCGACCGCCTTCTCATCCCCACCGACAGCCACAATAAACTTCGCTAGACCCCAGAAGAAGACGAGCAGAGTCATACCTGCTATAACAGGAATGGCTGCTTGGATGAGATCTAGGAAAATATCAATCAGAGTGGAAAAAGTAGTAGTGTAGCCAATAGTGTGAGTGGTAAAATTTGCGGGTGGCATACTAGTTGAGTTGATTAATCATCAAAATGTACAAATAGGTCCTCCGAGAAGACCAATAGTTTTACAGATGGCGTTCGCTAAGACCCATGAGCCCAAGAGTACTGCTGTACCAATAGTAGCGTAAAGTAAGGTTGCGTTAGCCTTAGTAATTTGTTTCTCCTCACCTCGAGCAGTCACGTAGAGGAAGCCTGCATAGATGAAAGCAAGCACGCAGAGCACGCCACCCACAGGCAAGATAATCTTGTCCACAATGTTCTTGATCAACACATAAAGCGAATCGCCTACACCGGCTTTGAAAGGATTTTTAATATTAAATTCAATTAGATTACTGCCACCAGGAGGATTTAATCCGCCACCGCCAGGAGGATTGGTAGCTTGTGCATAAGCTAAACTAGTTCCAAGTACGAAGAAGATTGAGAGAAGAACAAATAAGTTTATAGAAATCTTTTTCATTAATTTGAAAGTAAGTAATACCCATCCTTAAGCAGAGTATTGGTTATAGTGTAAACTATGATCCAAGCAAAGAGTATCCACAGATAACCCTTCAAGACCTTGCCGAACATCCCCTTGGCTCTCGTCATAGCACTCGGATCTCCACCAGAAGTGAGTAAGATGAAGCCAATGTAGGCGAAGACCACTGCCGCTAAGATGGTTGAGATCAGAATCATAGTCTGAATAAGCTCCTTGGCCAAGAAAATCAGATAACCATAATCACAAACAGGAAGTGGCTTACCGGTAGCACCAATAGATCCTGGAACCCCATCACAAACTATAAGATCTCCTGGTGTTAGAAAGGCCATATTATTTGATAAGAGCTTCTAATTCCCCATCTGCCCTTACTACTGCTTCACTCACTCGAGCACGACCACTGGTCACCGCTTCAATCATGTCGAAGAAAACCTTGCCACTACCTTGAGGATTAGGATCAAGCCAAGATTGACTCTGAAGAGCCGCACTATAGAACACCGGCCAGAGAGAATCTACAGGCTTAAGAGAAAGAAGATCTCTGCGAGCTGGTGGTAGGAAGATAATTTCAGAAAGCTTACCAGCAATTTCCTTAGAAACTAACTTACTCGCGACAGTGATGGCTCCCTGAAGATTCTTCGTCCCTCTAGAAATAGAAAGTGCATAGACTCTGGCAGTTGTCCTACTCTTTCCTGAAATACGTGACTGAGGCACCGATGTGACAGAAAAATTGAGAGTCGGATTCTTGTTCCGAAGGGCCTTGAACTCACTTGCAAAGCCCAAGTAGTATGCAAGATCCCCAGAAGTAAAGCTGGTTTGAGCCTCCGGCAATATCCTATTCCAACTGTAGAAAGCTTTGGTTGGATTAGAAAATTGAGTGTAGAAAAGAAGAGCTGACTCAGCTGGCATAACTGGCGAAGAAAAGTTGTCAGACAGTAGGGAAGTTAATTCAGAATTATTCATCATAGTAATAGGATTTCCTGCCTGAAGTAGGAGAAGAGAGAAGATATCTTTGGCATTGGTGATATTGCGTGTCTCGCCAAGTGCGATTGTGGACTTGACCAAGTTCCCCGCCGCATCACGCTTAGAAAGGTCGGTGGTCTCAGCATAAACCTCGTCCCAATAACTGAAGGGTTTGGCCTTCCCAGCAGTAGAGAGAAGATCACGGTTGTAATAGAGCACCATAGGATCAACAAACAATGGTAGAGCATAGATTCCTTCCGAAGTAAGATAAATCTCTGCACCCTCAATGAAAGTTTCTTCGAAATCTCTCTTCCCAAGTGAGGTATAAGGAATAAGAATAAGCTTACTCTTATTGCTCCACAACTGATCCTGACGCAAAAGGATTAGATCAGGACTATTACCTTCAGCCAAAGCTTCTGTGAACTCGCTACCAAGAGAGCTTGAAGCTTTCTCAACATAGTCGATATTGACAGTTTTATCCTGACTAAGAGAAGTGGTGTTTACAAGAAGACGAAAATCTTGAGCAGAAAGACTACCCCAAACGACAACCCTAGATTCACCAGCACTGCTACCTCCACGATAGAGAGCAAAGACCAGTACTGCAACTACGATAAAGACTCCAAAAACAGAGAGAAGAATAATTTGAAACTTACTCATAACTTTATTCTACACGATAATCCCCAACACCAATCCCCACCCCCCTGTCAAAGACGGTCTTTGACATATTATACTAGATAGTAATATGAACAATCGAGATTATAAGAAATTTGCATGCGGTTCTATAGTTCACGCGTACAACCGCGGTAATAACAAGGAAACTATTTTCCATGATGAAGAAGACTACCGAGCCTTTTTGTTCCGGTTGGGATTAGCTTTAGGATTTGAAGCTAAAGAGCTTTCTGAACATTCCCTTACTTCTGCTCCATATTCTAGGATCAGAATTACCAATTCAAAAAAAGGAGACTTTAAACTCCACTCATTCTGTCTTATGAAAAATCATTTTCATTTTCTAATAGAACAATGTTCAGATACTCCTGTTTCAAAACTTATATCGAAAGTCTGCACAAGTTATGCGAAATATTTCAATTCAAAATACGAAAGAGTTGGTCATGTATTCCAAGACAAATTTAAATCAGTATTGATGGAAAATCAGGCTCAACTCATGTGGGCTTCAGTTTATATACATCTCAACCCGGTTAAAGATGGTTACGTAATTCATCCCTCTGAATACGCATGGAGTAGCTATAACGATTACCTTTCAGACAAAAGAAGATTTCTACCTATTACATACACTGAAATGCTTTTATCAATATTTAAAAACAACTTTGAAAAAGAAACCACCACTATGTCAAAGACGGTCTTTGACAGGGGTTAAAGACAGATTAGAGACGCAAGTGAATCACCTTCTCTTAATTTCATAATTCTTACTCCTTGAGTTTGGCGGCCGAGAACTGGAATTTCTTTGAGACCGACACGCACCACTTGAGACTTTTTAGAAATAGCGATCACCTCTTCCTCTGCCTCAGTGACAACTTGAGAAGAGATAACCTTGCCAGTCTTCGAAGTCACCTTTGAGGTGAGAATCCCTGAGCCACCACGACCTTGGACCTTGTATTCCTCGAGTCGAGTACGTTTGCCATAGCCATTAGCTGAGATGGTTAGAAGCCAGCTTTTCCCTTCTCCGCCACCCGGATTGGCGGATCCGCCTGTTTTGGCGGACATTCCTTTTTTGACCACATGAGCACCAATCACCCAATCCCCCTTGCCAAGTTTTATACCACGCACACCACCGGCTGCACGCCCCATCTCACGAATGTCCAAATCTTTGAAACGAATAGACTGGCCTTCCTTTGTCACAATAGAAATATCGTCACCCTTCTCAACACTTTCAACAGCCACCAATCTATCACCTGATGCCAACTTGATAGCGATGATGCCAGAGGAGCGGACATCGGTAAAGGATTTTGCCGAAACTTTCTTAGTAGCGCCTTCTGCAGTAACCATCACCAAGGAACCAACTATATCCTTGGTAGATTTGGGTATAGCTAGAATCGAAGTTACCTTTTCACCATCAATAAGAGAGATGAAGTTCATAATACTCTTACCCCGAGTAGCACGACGACCCTCAGGAATGTCATACATCTTGATCTGGTAAGCCTTACCTCTGTCTGTAAAGAAGAGCAGATCATCATGAGTAGAAGCTGTCAGGAAATTGGTGACAAAGTCTTCCTCCTTAGTATCCAAGTCCACCACACCCACACCCCCACGCTTCTGACGTTTGTATTCATCTGGATTGGTGCGCTTAATATAACCTCCAGAGGTGAGAACCAGAGCATTTTCTTCCTCTGCAACCAGATCTTCAATCGAAAGATTTTTGACAGCACCCTTCATTACTCTCGTGCGACGCTCGTCACCATATTTTTCCTTCACTGCTTCAAGTTCATTTCTCACCACTTTGAGAATCTTAACTGCCGAAGCAAGAAGTTCTTTCATCTCCACTATGAAAGCTTGGACTTCGCTGAGTTCATCTTCAATTTTCTGTCTCTCTAAGCCAGCCAATTTCTGAAGACGCATTTCGAGAATAGCATTGGCTTGAATCTCAGAAAATTTGAATTCCTTCATAAGACCTGCCCGAGCATCCTCTATAGTCTTCGAGGCACGAATCAGCTTGATAACCTGCTCAATGTGATCAAGAGCTTTAGTCAGACCAAGTAAAATGTGTTCACGCTCCTCTGCTCTCGCAAGATCGTAAGTGGCACGACGTTTAACCACCTCCTTTCTATGTTTGATAAACTCTTCAAGCATACTTTTAAGCGAAAGTGTTTGTGGCACACCATCAACCAAGGCCACCATATTCAAATGGAAAGTATCTTCAAGTTGAGTATGTTTATAAAGAGCATTCAAAACCTTCTGTGGTTGTGAACCTCCCTTCAATTCGATCACGATACGAATATCCTTGGTAGATTCATCGCGCATAGCCTTGATCCCTTCAATCTTCTTGTCTCTGTGAAGTTCTGCAATCTTTTCGATCAAAGAGGATTTATTGACACGATAAGGAATCTCGGTGATGACAATCTGGGGATTGCCTGCCTTATTTTCAGTGATATCAGCCAGCCCACGAGCCACAATACCTCCACGACCAGTAGTGTAGGCATGATGAATCTCCTTTTCGTTGAAAATAATACCTCCAGTAGGGAAGTCTGGTCCCTTCACGAACTCAAGCAAGTCTTCAGTAGTTGCTTCAGGATCTTGAATAAGAGTGATAGTGGCATCTATCACTTCGTTCAAGTTATGTGGCGGAATATTGGTTGCCATTCCCACAGCAATACCCAAAGTACCATTCAAAAGGAGGTTCGGTGCGGCGGCGGGCAAGACCACTGGTTCCTTCTGTGTAGCATCGTAATTGGGTCGAAAGTTGACTGTATCCTTATCAATATCATTGAGCATTTCGCCTGCGAGCTTAGACATTTTGGCCTCGGTATAACGCATAGCAGCAGCACCATCACCATCTATAGATCCGAAGTTTCCTTGTCCAATGATAAGGGGATAACGCATTGAGAAATCTTGAGCCATCTTCACCATAGAATCATAGACGGCTACATCACCATGTGGGTGATATTTACCCAGCACTTCACCTACCACAGTCGCTGACTTACGAGTTCTCGCAGAGAAATTCAACCCAATCTCGTTCATAGCGAAGAGAATCCTGCGATGCACTGGCTTCAAACCATCTCTCACATCAGGAAGAGCGCGATCAGTGATCACCGACATTGCATAATCAATGAAACTCTCCTTCATCTCAGAAGCAATAGTTCTGACAACTACTCTCTGATTCTGATCTCCCTCGGGGGAAGTAGCCTCAGTCTTCTTAATAGGTGGATTACTCGACATAGTTGGTTAGAATGCCATTCTTATTTTCAGAATAATCCGCTTCGAGGCCGACCACCATTCCCAAACCAGTTTTCATAGTTTCCAAAATTTGAGACCATCCTTCCACACTCGAAGCTAGACCTTGACGCAGAGATTCAAGTGGTCCCACTTCCAAATCTTGACTGCGATTAGTCTGCGAATTAGTTGAAAAATCTTGCGCTAAGGTACCCTTAACACCAAAGGTAACAAGACACCACAAGGCAAAGATAAGTAGAGTAGTAGTCCCAGAAACGAGAAGGGCAAAACGCTTTTTGTGTCGTTCAGGTTTCTGATGAAGAGTGGCAAAATATTTTTTCATAGGAAATTCAAATTATAAATCAATTACTCTTCCTTTAGAAGGATAATTTCTCCCTCTTTTCCTTCCAGATCCTTCTTCTTTACTACCAGTTTATCAATAGCCTCAATTTTCTGTCCTCCCTCCTTGAGAAAATGTTCGAGAGTTTGTTTAGAATAATACATTGGAATAATAACAGAGGGTGCGATAGAAACGGCGAGTTTGTATGCTACCGCCGGATCCAGGACCGAATCCCCGCCTATTGGTACGAAAAGAATATCAACATCCTCAAGCATTTCACGCAGATCAGTATGTAACTCAGGATTAGAAAGAGCTCCGAGGAAGCAGAGCTTCATCCCTTCAAAGGTGATCATATAAATAGTATTGACTAGCTTCAAACCTGTGGAAGAGTGCTTAGCTTCTGAAAGAAAACCTTTGATAAAAACGTCCTTAACTTCATATTCGCCTGGCCCATCAATCACAAAGCCTGATTTCTCTGAAATAGCATGTGACGCAGTTTCAGTATTCATGGAGGTAAAGAGGGTGATATCAGCACTAATTTTTGCCTGAGGATTGACCACCAAGGTAAGATTGCCTTGGGATATTTTAAAACACTCCACTCCTTGGTAGTTGATAATCACTCTCAAATTGTAGCACAAAAAGCTCTTTTAAGCTATTAAAACAAAGACCGAAGCCGTCCGGAGGGTCACCCTCCGGACGGCTTACCTAGAACGGTATGTTGAAGTCCTGACTTGCCCCAATACAATCGCAAACCGATTGAGAAGGGTGACTGAAAGTGGTGAGATCGGCTCGCTATCCGGTATTTCCCACAAGGACTTCTTGAAGAAGAGCCCACCGAAATCACGTTGAAGCTGACGACAAAGCGCTAATTCAGCTTTCTCCAACTTCTCCTTAAGATCAGAATGAACTCTTCTACTCCTATCTGAAGAAATCTCATCGTAGAGACTCGAGAGCTCCTTGACATGTTGCATCTCTGCATACCAGACCATCCTCAGCATACGAGCTTCCTCCTTATTTATTTTTACCACAATTCCAAAAAATTATGAATTGTCTCTACATCTATATTCGCTATAGCAAAAATCGATGTTTGTGTTTTCAAAAAATTTTGATATAATCCAGAAGTTCTTTATTAAATTCCCGCTTCTGTTATCCCCTTTGAGATAGGCAAGCACTCAGAATCTCACTGGGACCGGAAACGGCAAATCTAAATGGCATTATTTGGTAGAAAGTCCGCCAAAATAGGCGGATCCGCCAACCCGGATGGCGAAAAGGAAAATCTGGAATTAAAAATTAAAAAAGTTACCCCAAAAACCGACAATCCGATTTTAGATGCATATCTTGAAAAGCTTCCTAACCCACCAGCTGTAGATGACCTCGTTGAGGGTCCAGTTATTTCTATAGACAAGGGTGCAGTCTTCGTAGACCTCCCACCTTTCGGTACCGGTATTATCTATGGACGCGAATTCCAAAATGCTCGCGATATAATCAAGCGTATTGGTGTTGGTGATACTGTGAATGGCAAAGTAGTGGGAATCGGCGGGAAAGAAGGCTATATCGAAATTTCTCTCAAGGAAGCTAGACAGGCTCTCATCTGGTCCGAGGCAGAGGAAGCTATTCGAGAGAAACGTAGTTTCGATCTACCAGTTGGAGATGCGAACAAGGGTGGCTTGATCATCAACTGGCAGGGTATTGTAGGTTTCCTACCCGCTTCTCAACTTAAGCCAGAACATTATCCTCGTATTGCTGACGGTGACAAGGATAAGATCCTAGATGAATTGAAAAAACTTATTGGTGAGAGATTACTAGTAACCATTATTGGAGTAAATCCTAAGGAAGGGAAATTAATTTTCTCTGAGAAATCTCCCGAAACCAAGGATAAGGAGAATATCGTCTCTCGATATTCCTTAGGTGATGAACTGGCAGGCGAAGTTACTGGGCTTGTAGATTTTGGCGTATTTATAAAGCTTGAGGAAGGACTCGAAGGCCTTGTCCATATCTCTGAGATTGATTGGGGGTTGGTAGAAAATCCTAAAACCATGTTCAAGATTGGTGAGAAGGTGAAGGTGAAGGTTATTGAAATCAAGGATGACAAAATTTCTCTCTCTATCAAGGCTCTGAAGGAAAATCCTTGGCGAGAAGCTGAGAAGAAATACAAAAAGGACGATGTAGTCGAAGGTGTGATCATCAAATACAACAAACATGGTGCTCTCGCTTCTATCGAAGAAGGCGTGGCTGGTCTCATTCATGTTTCTGAATTTGGATCAGAAGATAAACTTCGTGAGAGATTAGAAATGGGCAAGAACTATTCCTTCAAGATCACCCTCTTCGATCCCAAGGAACAAAAGATGGCCCTCTCTTTCGTCGAAAAGAAATAATTTTGTTTGTT
>CAZGIA010000002.1:0-7979 GCA_964526075.1 uncultured Candidatus Saccharibacteria bacterium | reverse complement strand
ACTCGGTGTTGAACAATACTACGGATTAAACTCTGTCATCGCCTGCTCGTAACCACTCTTTTTGATTACCTCCACTGCAGTAACCACTTTTTTAAAAACTTTTTTGAGCACTTCCATTTCTGGTTTGCGGAAGTCGGAGAGAATATATTTTTCGAGCTCTGCGCCTGCTGTAGGGCGCTTCTTTTTGCCAATACCAATACGGATTCTAATAAACTCTCTGGTCTTCAATGCTTTGATAATCGACTCAAGTCCATTGTGGCCGCCGGAACCGCGATTGTAGGAGACTTTCATGCTCCCAAGCGGCAGATCGAGATCATCATAAATGATAATTAATTTTTTAGCAGACTTACCCTTCATAACTTTAGCAACAAAAGGACCAGTTTTATTCATGAAGGTATCCGGGGTGGAAACCTTGATGCCGTGGATTTTCTCTGCGAGAAAATCCACGGCCATGCGTCCAGTATTATGACGAGTATAGCTATATTGACTATCCGAATTTCCAAGACCTACGACGATATACATATTGCTATTGTGTCAAATGAACTTAAATAATACAATCATGGCAACTTATGGAAGAAACTCGCGAAGATTCAAATTTTTGGAAAGAATTAGCCAAACTCATCCTACTTTCTATCCTCATTATTATTCCTTTCCGTCTTTATATCGCCCAACCATTCATCGTTGATGGTGCTTCTATGGATCCAACCTTTGAGAATGGCCAATATTTAATAATTGATGAACTTTCATATCGTTTCCGAGAACCGGTAAGGGGTGAGGTACTTATCTTCAAGTATCCCAAGGATCCTTCCAAGTACTTCATCAAACGCATCATTGGTCTTCCGGGCGAAACTGTATTAATCAAGAACGGCGTGGTCACTCTTATTAATGACAAGTACCCCAAAGGTCTTACTCTAGAAGAACCTTATGTCAAATTTACCAAGGTCGACAACTCCAGTCTTAAACTGGGTGAAAATGAATATTTCGTTATGGGAGACAATAGACTTCAAAGTGCTGACTCACGTTACTGGGGACCAGTACCTAGAGAGAATTTCATCGGATTACCAATTTTTCGTTTATTTCCATTGGGACTTTCTCCTGGTTCTGTACTTTACGAGGATAACGAACCTGCAAACTAATGTTTACTAAGGAAAAAAAGTTAGCTTGGCAAATCAATGAGTTCGACAAAGCACTCATCACAGCTTCTTACTTCGGTTTCATTCCTATCGCTACTCCCAAAATAACTCCAGTCGACCTCGAATCCGTAACACATTGCGCTTCTCACCCACATTTCGATGCTGTAGAAAAAGCGGCACTCATTCGCACCTATCTCAAGGAAAACTTCGCTGATCTTCCTCATCCGCTCGCTCTAGCATACAGAAAAGCAGGAAACCGCAAGAAACCTGGTTACAATCTTCACTTCATTGGTTGTCCATCTGGTCTTGCAGAAGCTGCACTTATTAGAGCGTCTCTCTCAATTCTAGCTGAGGAGGGTTATCAAAATCTGCGAGTCGAACTTAACTCAATTGGTGACAAAGAGTCTCTTCTTCTTTATGAGCGCGAATTGCATGCTTATGCTAAAAAATTTGGTACGACACTTAGCGAAAATGGTAGGAACAAACTCAAGGAAGATATTTTCAATATTTTTCGTTCTGAAGATGAGGAAATGATTCAGTTTAGAGTTGCCGCTCCTACTTCCCTCTCCTTCCTTTCTGCTTCGGCTAGAAGCCATTTCAAAGAAGTATTAGAGTTCGTTGAAGCACTCAATATTGAATTCTCACTTGCGCCAGAATTAATCGGAGAGAAAAATCATGCTTCGCATACCATCTTTTCTATCCGTTCAGTCGGTATAGAATGTGAACTTTCAACACAAGCTCCAGAAATCTTGGCTGTTGGCTATCGCTACTCCAGACTTTCCAAAAAGTTAGGAACTAAAAAGGAAATTCCTATGGCTTCGGTTTCCATTTTTCTTTCTGATGAGGAAAATCAAGGGAAAAAGCTTTACAAAGAATTACCGAAACCAAAGTTTTATCTAGTCCAACTTGGACGTGAAGCCAAGATCAAGACTCTCAGTCTAATCGAAAATTTACGTGAGAATCATATCCCAGTACATCACTTTATCGGGAAGGACAAGCTCACTGCCCAACTCGAGGGCGCAGAAACCCTTAAGGTTTCCTATCTCATCATCATTGGTCAGAAGGAAGCCTTGGACGGTACCGCTACTATTAGAAATATGTCTACTCGTGCCCAAGATACCATTCCACTTGCAGGACTTCCTTTGTATCTCAAAAAGATTAAACTCTAAACTAACCCCATTGTTAAACACCGAGTGTTTAACATTATAGATAGGGTAATTCTTCCTTCAGGAGTTTAGCAGTACTAGTTGTGACAAATTTTTGATAACCTGCCTTATTTTTAAATTGCTCAAGAATAATACTAGGAGCCAGTAACTCTCCCCAGCGATTTTCAGTTATCAAATCAGAATAACTAGACCAAATATATTTATCCTCTCTACCCAAATAGACGCTAATCTCCCTCGGATTTCTATGAACATAAGCCGATAGATATAGCAGTTGATCGTTATCTTCTACATGCACAGCACGATAAGGGCCTTGGAAAATATGCCCAGACCTCTGATACTTGGTGTTGTAGTACTTACTGTAAGCATTGAGCACTCTTTGCATGTAAATAGAAATTCCCCCTTCTTCTACCTCTTTAACAATAAGATGAAAGTGGTTTGGCATAATACAAAAGGAAATTAATTCTACCACTCGATCTTTCACCACACTACCAGCATCAATGTTAAACACCGAGTGTTTAACAAATTCTTGGACGGGGCGACTGATATTCTGAAAAACTTTTGGAGACTGCAAATACAAAATCAAAAACAAAAAACGTGCCCAATCAGTTTTGTCGTGAAAAATGATTTGTTTATTAACTCCCCTGTTAAATAAATGATAGTACTCACCTGGCGCTATTTTGATATTTCTCATAAGATCATTATATGTTAAACACTCGGTGTTTAACAGTCATAGACATCTTTTGGAGGCTGTGTTAAAGTACTGAAGCTACAAATATGGCTCAATCAAACGTAAACATCGAGGTCATCAAGGGTCAAAATGAAAATAATCTCAGCGTCCTTAGACGCTTCACCAAACGTGTCCAAGGTGCTGGTGTCCTACCTCGTGTTCGCTCCAAGCGTTATTCGGAACGTATCCCCTCTGCTAATACTAGAAAAGCCAAAACAGTCGCCTTTCTAAAGAAGAAAGAAATTACCGCAGAACTTATTAAGCTTGGCAAACTTGTTGAGGTTTCCAAATTTGCCCACAAACGACGCTAGGATTCTCAATTCACAATTTGTCACTCTCAATAAACAATAAAACTAGACAAAAGGTTCCAAGGGTTAAATTTGAGCAAATCAAAGATGAAATATTGGGTAAGAACTATGAGCTCTCTCTAGTTTTCTGTGGTCACGCTCTCTCAAGAAGACTTAACAAAAGTTTACGAGACAAGAACAAGCCCACCAACGTCCTCTCTTTCTCTCTTACAAAGAAGTCTGGAGAAATTTTTGTAAATCTTACCAAGGCACATCAGGAGATGAAAAAGTTTGATATGAATTTCTTAAAATTTGTCGCCTATCTCTTTATCCACGGATCTCTCCATTTGAAAGGAATGGCACATGGGGCTAAAATGGATATGGAGGAAACAAAGCTTCTTTCAAAATTTGATAAAATTTTCAATGGCACGTCAAATCGCAGTAGGAATTGATATCGGCACTTCAAAGACCAAGGTTATTATTGCGCAAGGATTCGAGCAAGATGGACACTTTGTACCAAAAATTATCGGTACAGGGATTTCAAACACTAAGGGTGTTGAGCGAGGCTTCATCACCAATATTGAGGAAGCTTCCGAAAGTGTTCGTCAAGCAATATCCAAAGCTGAGAAGACTGCCAATGTAAAGGTCCGTCGAGCCTATGTCTCTTTCGGTGGGATTGGACTCTCCTCCTTAACCTCTAGTGGTTCAATCGCTATCTCTCGTGCAGATCTGGAAATTACGGAACGTGATCTGGCTCTGGCTCTTGAAGTGGCTGAACAAGCTATACCTAAAGCCATTTCATTGAACAAAAGAATTATCAATACCATTCCAATAGAATACAAAATTGATGGTAAAGTTTCCTGGGGTGAACCGGTAGGACTCAAGGCTCAAAAACTTGAAGTCAAAATTCTTTTCATAACCTGCCTTGAACATCATTTGACGGATCTTATCAAGACTGTGGAGGAAGCTGAAGTGGAAGTGATCGATGTTGTCGCTTTACCAGTAGCTACAAGCTTTGTCACTGTAGGGAAGAAACAACGTCGTGTTGGCTGTCTCCTTGCAGATATCGGAGCCGAAACACTCTCGGTCATCACCTTCGAGAACAATAACCCCATCTCTCTTGAAGTCTTCCCGGTTGGAGGAGAAAATATTACCAACGATATTGCCCTCGGTTTAAAAATGCCTCTTGATGAAGCTGAGAACGTGAAGCTCGGTGGTCTTTCTCGAACACCATATGTAAAGAAAAAACTTGACGAAATTATTTCAGCTCGTCTCGACGACTGCTTCGAACTTATTGAAAACCATCTAAAGAAAATAGGTCGTGATTCCCTTCTCCCGGCTGGAGTCATACTGACAGGTGGAGGTGCCAATATTCCTAGCTTACGCACTTTCGTCGAATCAACTCTCTCATTGCCAGCACAAATAGCAGAGATCCATTTTGGCTCAAATGAAAAGAATAAAATCAAGGACAACATTTGGGCCACTGCCTGCGGTTTGGCCCTTCTTGGTTTCAATGCTAATGACGAAGGTGGCTTTATGGGTTCGAAAAAAACTCCCATCACCACTAAGAGTGGACAAAAGGTGATTCGTAAGATTTCTCGCTGGCTTTCTCAACTTTTACCCTAAAATTAGAGAACAGTTATATATTTTTAGCAACTACTTTTCTTTTAAACTTAGAGTGGTAAGATAGGTCCACAATTCATTTAAATAAAGTCATGCCACAGATCAAACCAGAGGTAGAATCCTTCGCAAGAATCAAGGTCATCGGAGTCGGTGGTTCAGGTGGTAATACCGTAAACCATATGATCAACTCTAAGGTAAAGGGGGTTGAATTTATTGTTGTTAATACTGATGCCCAAGATCTCCATCATTCTCTTGCCAAGAAGAAAATCCATATCGGCAAGAACCTCACTCGCGGTCTAGGCACTGGCATGAATCCTGATCTTGGTAAGCGTGCAGTTGAGGAAACCAAGGAAGAAGTGCAGGAAGGGATTAAGGGTTCTGATATGGTCTTTATCACCTCTGGTATGGGTGGTGGGACTGGTTCAGGCGCTACTCCTATCGTTGCCAAAACAGCCAAAGAAAATGGTTGTCTCACTGTAGCGGTAGTGACTAAACCCTTTTTCTTCGAAGGTCAACAGAGAATGAGAATTGCCGAAGTTGCTATTGAAGAGCTTCGTCAAGCAGTAGATGCTCTCATTATTATCCCCAATGATCGCTTGCTTCAAACAGTTGAGAAAAATCTCACTGCCAAAAATGCTTTCGCGATCTGTGACAATATCCTAAAGGAAGCAGTTGAAGGCATCTCAGATCTCATTACTACTCCAGGTATTATCAATATCGACTTCGCCGATATTCGTTCCGTACTAGAAAATTCAGGTGCAGCTCTCATGGGAATTGGAATTGCTTCTGGCGAAGGTCGCGCTATGGACGCTGCTCGCGCTGCCATCTCTTCTCCTCTTCTAGAAATCTCCATCAATGGTGCCAAGGGTGTACTCTTCTCCATAGCTGGAGGAGACGATCTAACCATGTTTGAAATTCAAGATGCTGCCAAGGTTATTACTGAGTCTGTGGATCCGAATGCCAAGATCATTTTCGGTACTGTCCGTGATGAGAAATTGAAAAAAGGTGAGATCAAGATCACCGTTATCGCTTCTAACTTCCCTGAAAATAATTTCAAAGCTAAATCAACCTCTCTCTTCCAGAATTTCAAAGAAGATGAGGATCGCAATAAGGGCAAGATTTTCAACACCATAGCCTCCAATGTCGAGAAATCAACTCTAAGAGAAAATGTGGATGTGAAGAAACCTTTTGCCACTCCTACTAGCGCCCCAATTGAAGACAACGATGACGACTGGTCTGCTGTCCCAGCTTTCCTACGACGATCAAAATTGAAGTAAGATAGAGCAATGTATGATCTTGTCATAATTGGTGGTGGGCCAGCTGGTGTCAGTGCTGGTGTTTATGCTGCTAGAAAACATTTAAAAACTCTTTTAATTACAGAATCTTTTGGTGGCCAGAGTACTGAATCGGCGGGAATCGAAAACTGGATTGGTACTAAAAATATTTCAGGTCTAGCCTTTGGCAAAATGCTTGAAGATCATCTTCGCAGTTATGCCGACAATGTCGTAGATATCAAATTAAATAAAGTTAACAAGCTAAATAATTCTGGCAAAGAATTTCAAATTAACACAGAAGATAACCAAACTTTTACTACCAAAACAATCTTAATTACTACCGGTTCCACTCGTCGCAAACTCGAAATCCCAGGTGCCAAAGAATACGATAATAAGGGTATCAGTTACTGCGCTTCCTGTGATGGACCACTCTTCAAGGGACAGGATGTGGTGGTGATTGGTGGAGGGAATGCCGCTTTTGAAAGTGCGGCCCAACTCCTTGCCTATGCAAACTCAGTGACTCTTCTAAATCGTTCAGACCATTTTCGTGGAGACGAAGCTACAGTCGAGAAGGTTCTTGCTCATCCCAAAATGAAGGCTATTAAGGGTGCTGAGACACTAGAGATAAAGGGAGACAAATTTGTAAATGCCCTTATCTACAAAGATGCTGAAGGAGAACATGAGTTAAAAATTGGAGGAATCTTTGTAGAAATTGGTCTTATACCTACCACATCCTTCGTCGAAAATTTAGTCAAACTCAATGAATACAAACAAGTGATCGTAGACCCCAGAAACCAACGTACTTCTACTCTAGGCATCTGGGCTGCCGGTGATTCAACAGACGGACTTTTCCATCAAAACAATATTGCTGCAGGTGATGCAGTCAAGGCTCTTGAGGACATTTACCTCTTTATCCATACTCAATAATAGAAAAGCCCCGCAACTCTCCGCGAGGCGACAAGGTTTGACCTTGTCGCCTCGCTTCGATGCGGGACTAGCGGTGGAGGCACTCTCCACCGACACACACCACCGTCTTCTGTTTCTGTGAGAGGCAACCAGTTGTGATGCAGGCTACTATACTGGCAGTCACCCCCACCACAACCGTAGTCACCCAGTGCTTCTTGAGAAAGCTCTGATTGTCATCGCCGTCGTCTCTCCTTCGTTGTTCTCGGCGGAATTGTTTTCTAACCTCCCTAACTCCACTATCTCTGATAGGAGTTGGGGCCTCGTCTTCGGCCCTACTTGCCGGCGTCGGATCCGGAGCCTCAACCTCTGTCTTCTCAATGTGAGTGAAGGGGTTGGTGGCGACACTATGCCCACCGAAGGGGGCCTCAGCGTAGATTTTGTTGTCGCACTTGGCCACCCTCCTCACCGAGTGAGTCAAACTGTTGTAGACCATCGGGATCTTGGATGGAAGACGCACCCACCCTCGACCAACGATGGGAAAGCGCACAGTCAGTCGATCAGGCAGGTCAATCTCGAAGCACCCACCAGTGGGGTGAGGCAAGATGACCTCATCCTTCTCAAGCGGACGATCACTCATCGTTGAGGGAGTATAGAACGGAGCCGTGGTGCTGACCTCACACTCCACTCTGGTGGCCCAGTGATCGGTGTTTGTCTGAGCCTCGACTGAGACCCATGAGAGCACGAGCAGAACGACGAGAACTACCAACGCAAACTTTTTCACTGATCCTCCTATTGTACTGCTACCAGTTCAGACCCTACCATAATAAATTAAACATGTAAAGAGCTCTATAATACTCAAATTT
>CAZGIA010000001.1:47287-59781 GCA_964526075.1 uncultured Candidatus Saccharibacteria bacterium | reverse complement strand
CACTGGTTTCGGCCTAGCTCTCGTGAAGAGCGTGGTAGAGGCTCACAAGGGCCGTATTTGGGCCGAATCCGCTGGAGTAGGTAAGGGTTCCACTTTCTATCTAGAATTGCCCATATCTTAGTGGTAAGGTGTTGGTAGAGGAGGGGGTATGGATAAATGCACCTTGGTGTATCCAGTCCTAGGGGAGACGATCTTCCTGGCTAAGAAGAAGCGAAAGGTTGGGGCTGGTTTCTACAACGGTTTTGGGGGGAAGAAGAGATCTTTCGATGAGCCCATTTCGATTACGGCTTGTCGAGAGTTTGCCGAGGAGAGTGGTATTAAGTCCGGCTTTGTCATGGACAAGGTAGCCATTCTAGATTTCTTCCAAGATGGCAAGCACATCCTCGAATGTCATGTATGGTTTATCCGTGCATGGACAGGAGACTTCCTTGAGACCGCGGAGATGGGCAAGGCAGAGCAGTTCCCGTTTTCCAATCTTCCATATGCGGAGATGATGACTGGAGACCGTTTCTGGCTTCCATTGGTAGTGGAGGGAGAGAAGATTCGAGCGAAGATCTACTACGACGCTGAGCTCAAACGGGTGCTGAAGTTCGAACATGGACCGCTCACTTTGTGAGCGGTCTCTCGTTTCGTGCTAAACAAGTTGGAAACCATGAGCTTTTTTGCTAACATTAAGTTCTAATGAAAAAAGTCTTATTGTCTGGAGTTAAGCCGACTGGTCGGCCACATATAGGCAACTATTTCGGCGCGATGAAGCAGTTCGTGGAGATGCAGAATGAGTATGATGCTCATATTTTTATTGCGGATCTTCATGCTCTGACTACAGTCCAAAATAGGGCAGAGCTTGAAGCCAATACTCTAGGGGTGCTTCTAGACTATATGGCCATAGGTCTTGATCCTAAGAATGTCACTCTCTACAAGCAATCAGATGTACCTCAAGTGACAGAACTTGCATGGATCTTCAACTGCCTGACGACCATGCCTTACCTCATGCGAGCTCATGCTTTCAAAGATGCGGAAGTAAAGAATAAAGAAATCAATGTTGGAGTTTTCGACTACCCACTTCTTATGGCAGCGGACATTCTCTTGCCTGATGGCGATGTTGTACCAGTAGGACAGGACCAGAAACAGCATGTGGAGATCGCTCGAGATATGGCCCAGAAGTTTAACAATACTTTCCCCTCGACTACGCTCGGGGCAGGTGGCACATTTAAGCTTCCTGAGGCCATGATCCTACTTGACATGGCGACGGTGCCTGGTACAGATGGCCAGAAGATGAGCAAGAGTTATGGTAATACTATCCCACTTTTTGCTACAGATGAGGAGATAGAGAAAGCAGTGATGAGTATTGTGACTGGCTCTGGTGATGAAATTCCTGAGAATGTTTATGCTATTCACTCACTTTTCCGCAACAAAAATGATTTGGAGGTTATCTATGCTGAGAATAAGGGTCAGTACCAGAAATTGAAGAAACTTTTGATTGAGGATCTCAAGAGTTTTATCCGACCAATACGTGAAAGGCGTCAAGCACTTGAAAAGGATAAAAATGCCGTGCTTGAAGTGCTGAAAGCTGGTGGTAAGGTAGCTCGTGAGAAAGCGGAGAAGAAAATGGAGAAAGTGAGAGAGTTGGTGGGATTTTCACTCTATTAGTTTATAATTTATGAACTTACAAACTAATTCAATACAGGGATTCGTACAGGCACTTAGGGTTCAGTCTAAAATTATTTTTATTGTTGTGCGTAATTTGCGTGGATTGACTCAGTTGGTGGTTATGGCAAATAATCCAGAATTTGAGACTGCGAAAGCTCTGACGCTAGAATCAGTCATCAGAGCTACTGGTGAGATGAAGGATGCCCCTCAGGCTCCCGGAGGTTCAGAGATGCATCCTGACAAAATAGTTATTTTGTCGAAGGCTGCTCCAGAGCTTCCTATCCCGGTAGTTATCAAGGGCTCTGATGAGGAGACCGAGGCACCGACCCGTTTTGATTACCGTTGGCTTGACTTGAGGAAGCCGGAGAAGGCCAAGATTTTCAAAGTGTGGACCGAGTTTGAGAAAGGTTGGCGAGAGTACTGGGATCAAAATAATTATATTCAGCTTTACCCTCCCAACTTTCTTCAGACCCAATCGGAATCTGGCGCAGAGGTCTTCACAGTAGATTATTTTGACCGCAAGGCCTACCTGCCGCAATCTCCTCAATTCTATAAGCAGATGGCCATGGCCTCGGGGCTTGAGAGAGTTTTTATGGTGGCTCCGGTATTTCGAGCAGAGCCCTCTTTCACCACCAGACATCTGACTGAGTTTACTGGTTGGGATTTCGAACTTTCGTATATTGAAAATCATCATGATGTCATGGATCAGGAAGAAGGAATGATAGTATCCGGATTCGAAAGGTTGAAAAAAGTTTTTCCCGAACTCAATATCACACTACCCACTCGACCGTTTCCAAGAGTGACTATGGTTGAGGCGAAGAAGATTCTTTCTGATCTTGCTGTTTCTTCAGGCGAAGAACACGATCTCTCTCCAGAGGAGGAGAGGAGTATTTCTGAATATATTTTGAAAGAATATAATCATGAATTTGTTTTTATTACCGAATATCACAAGTCTAAGAGTGCCTTCTATCATATGCGATTAGTAGATGATCCTGAGCGAAGTCGAAGAGCTGACCTTTTGTATCGGGGGATTGAGGTTACCACTCTCGCTCAACGAGAACATAGACCAGAAGTACTTGAAAAACAGGCCAAAGAAAAGGATATGGATCTCGAAGCATTAAAAGACTATATCAACTTCTTCCGTTACGGCTGTCCTCCGCATGGTGGGGCTGGTATAGGCCCAGGTCGCTTCATCATGAAAATTCTTGATCTCCCCAATATCCGCGAAGCCACTTATCTCCCAAGAGATGTGAAGAGATTGAATCCGTAGTTTCCTACATTATAAGCCAGCGATCGCGGCGTTATAATGTAGGGGATACTGATTCTGGTTGAAGGGAGGATGTTGAACGACTTTTGTTGCAAGTTGTCAGCGTGTCAACGTGGCAGGTTGACACGTTGGATAGTAGCATGAATCTAGTATTAATAGATTACATTACCCCATTATAATAATCCTATAGAATTATTATAATGGGATGATCGTAAATATCAAATTAAGATCTACCGAGGGTAACTCTCAGTAGATTTTAATAAATGCCAAACTCAGTGGTCTGGTAGCTAAAGTAACGTTATAATAGAGAGAATGGAAGGCTCATATACGGTCAAAACTGCGGTTTTTGAAGGTCCATTGGACCTTCTCTTGGATTTGGTGACCAAGAGGAAGCTCTTCATCAATGACGTTTCTTTGGCTCAGGTTACTGATGATTTCATAGCTTATATTGATCAGATTACTAAGGAAGATGAATATTCTTCCTCATTTCATCTGGGAGAAAGTGCGGAGTTTATCCTCATTGCTTCCACCCTAATACTCGTTAAGAGCCGCTCTCTTCTTCCAATGTTTGAGCTCAGTGAGGAGGAAGAGGCAAGTATTCATAATCTGGAGGATCGTCTTCGGATTTATGCCAGAGTGAAGGAGTTGGCGCTGGGACTTAAATCAATCTTCGGTAAGCAAATTATTTTTGAAAAAGAGGCACGCAAGAGTGAAGTAGTAATCTTTTCACCCGATTCGAAGACGGACAAGAATAATTTACTTCTGGCACTTCAACGAGTGGTTGAATCGCTACCCAAGAAGGAGGTGTTGCCGAAAGTGTTGGTGAAGAAAGTGATTAGCTTGGAGGAGATGATAGAAAAGTTAGTGGAGAGAATTTCCAAAACAACCAAACTTTCATTCAAGGATTTCCATGGTGAAAAGGGGAGATTGACGCGAGAGAAGAGAGTTTCGGTTATTGTGGGCTTTCTTGCTATGCTGGAGCTGGTAAAGCGAGGAGCCATTCGTGTCACTCAAGATGGAGAGCATATTCAGATAGAGACGGAGGAGGTAGCAATTCCTAATTATTCTAATTGACCTAATTATTCTAATGAATTTGGAACAGCAAATAGAGTCAATATTATTTTTCAAAAATGAGCCCATCTCGCTTAAAGAACTTTCAGCTACTCTCAAGGTTTCGCAAGAGGATCTGCAATCAGCAATCAGTAATTTGCAAAAGGAATACAGAGATAGGGGAATAGTTATTATTGCTAATAGTGATAAATACGGACTCGGTACACATCCAGAGAATTCCTCTTTGATTGAGGCTATACAGAAAGAAGAACTCTCACGCGAACTTGGTCGGGCGGGATTTGAGACGCTTGCTATTGTAACCTACAAGGGTCCAGTCTCAAGGAGAGAAATTGATCAGATTCGTGGAGTCAATTCAGGTTTCGTACTTCGTAACCTATTGATTCGTGGGCTGGTTGAAAGAATCGATCCTTCCAATGATCCTTCACTCTTATTTAAGGCTGGACGAAGCTTCACTTACCAGCCAACATTAAAGTTGTTTGAGTACTTGGCTATTACAAAAAGGGAGGAGTTACCAGAATACAATGAAGCTTTCAAAAAGATGACCCAGTTTGTAACTGAGATTGATGAGACCAAAAATTGAAAATGTCTAATCAATTCTTTATTGACAAAGAAAGTGAAATCAGATTTTTCCTAATGCTTGCTACGGCATTGGCACTTCTACTTTTTACTTCATATCTTTTGGGAGCTAGGGTTGAGCGGGGTGATGTCTCCACTCCCTCGAGAACTGCAAGCATTTTCCCGAATGTAGAGCTTAAGGCCAAGGCTGCTTATGTCTACGATGCGCGCACTAAGACAGTTTTTTATGCGAAAAGAGAAAGTGAACGCCTTTCTCTAGCTTCACTTACTAAGCTTATGGCGGCTGTAGTCGCCAGTGATATTTCACCTAACAATACTCAAATCATCATAAGCCAGAAGGCTATTGAAACAGTAGGTGATAGTGGTTTACTCTCAAACGAGCACTGGGCTCTTCGTGATCTGCTTGATTTCTCTCTCCTGAGCTCATCAAATGATGGAATTCGGGCAGTGGCTCTCTCGCTTGGGACACTTTCAAATTTCAATGCAAGTGAAGATCAAATTATTGATGATTTTGTTCGCAATATGAACAAGAAAGCGCTTAAACTCGAGCTCAAAAATACTTATTTCTGGAATGAGACTGGACTTGACCAGTCTGAAATGAAGGGAGGAGGTTATGGCACAGCCAAGGATGTAGCCTCTCTTATGGAATATATTTTGAGGAGGAATCCCCATCTTTTGGAAGCAACTCGTGAAGGAGAAGTTGTGCTGACTTCTATTGATAACCAACAGCATATCGCCAAGAATACGAATCAGTTTATTGCTGAAATTCCTGGACTTCTGGGGTCTAAGACTGGTTTTACTGAGACAGCAGGAGGAAATCTGGCTTTCATCTTTGATCCTGAACTTGGTCGTCCCATCATTGTCACTATCCTTGGCTCTACTGCTTCAGGCAGATTTGAAGATGCTAGAAAACTCATTGCCGCGACGTTAGAATATATACATGACAATGAGTAATTACCAATTTACAATTCTCAATTTCCAATCAATTTTCATTGGAAATTCTAAATTAAAAATTTTAAGTTTAAACCTATGTGTGGAATAACTGGTATCATCGATAAAAAGATTGGTGAACTTGAACCAACAATTCGGGAGATGACTCGCTGTATCACGCATCGTGGACCGGATGACGATGGATTCTATATAGATAGGAATGTGGCATTGGGGATGAGACGTCTTTCTATCATTGATCTTAAGGGTGGACATCAACCGATTACTTCCAGAGACGGGCGTTATCTAATCATTTTTAATGGTGAGATTTATAACTATAAGGAACTTAAGGGAGAGTTGTTACAGGCTGGAGAACAGTTTGAAACTCAGAGTGATACGGAAGTAGTACTAAGGATGTTTGAACGAGAGGGTGGAGAAACTTTCAAACAATTAAGAGGGATGTTTGCTCTCGCTATCTACGATACGCTTGAGTGCAAGCTTACTCTCGCTCGTGATATCTTTGGAATCAAACCTCTCTACTATTATAAAAGTGGAGAAAGAATCGAGGCTTTCTCATCTGAAATTAAAAGTTTTTTGAAAATTCCTGGTTTTAATAAGGTGGTCAACGATCGAGCGGTTTATCATTATCTTTCGTATCAATATAATCCACTTGAGGAAACCTTCTTTAAAGGTGTATACAAGTTTTCCCCCGGACATTTCATGACGGTTGATGTTAGAAGTGGTTTGGGAGAAAAGCAAAGTTACTTTAATTTCAAATTTACTCCTGATGACACTCTTGAAGAGGAGAAAACTAAGAAGAAGATTCTAGAAATGATGGAGGACTCGGTGGCGCACCATATGATCGCGGACGTGCCAGTGGGAGCCTTCCTCTCTGGAGGTATCGATTCTTCTATAATTGCTACACTCATGTCCCGAGGGTCACCCTCGGGACGGAAGGTGAAGACATTCACTGTTGGATTTACTTCACTCTCTGAAGCTAAAGAGGCGAGAGAAACATCTGAACCTCTTGGTACGGATCACACAGAAATTTCTGTTTCTGCTGATGAGTACTTCGAAGCGTTACCGAAAGTAGTATGGCATTTTGATGAGCCAGTTGCGGATCCTTCGGCTCTCGGCCTTTATTTCCTAGCACGAGAGGCGAGAAAGTCGGTTAAGGTGGTGCTCTCCGGAGAAGGATCTGACGAGCTCTTTGGTGGCTATAACATATATCTTGCACCTATTGTAGCGAAAAGACTCGCTTGGTTGCCGAAGGGAGTGTTGAGGTTTCTTTCACGATTGCCACTTCGCGGTAGCAACTTCGCTACCCGTGGACTACTAAAACTTGAGGATTGGTATATTGGTAATGCCTTTGTGTTTAAAAACAAAGAATTAGCTGATCTTTGGCTAGGTGACGAAATGTCAAAGACGGTCTTTGACATTAAGTCTTTGTTCAAGGAAGTAGAGGGGCAAAGTGATTCTACCAAGATGCAGTACATAGATATCAACACATGGTTGGTGGGAGATATACTCGCCAAGGCAGATAAAATGACGATGGCGCATTCGCTTGAACTTCGGGTGCCATTCCTTGATATTGAGGTAGCAAAGCTTGCCGTTACCTTACCTAATAGGTTTAAGTGGAGGAGGGGAGTAACCAAATATTTGCTTCGAGAAGCATTTAGGTCGATACTACCTGAGTCTACTCGTAACAGAAGAAAGCTTGGTTTCCCGACACCAGTGGGGGAATGGTTTACACCCGAGAGAACTTGGATAGCCAAACTGGTGTTAGAAAATGAATATGTAAAATCTCATTTTGATTTGAAGATCATTGAGCAACTTTTCAAAAATCATTTTGAAAAGAAAGTAGATAATTCAAGAAAAATTTATCTCCTCTTGGTACTTGCTATCTGGTACAATACCTTCATCACAGAAATTACTTAAATGGATATTTTAAAAATTATTGTTCCAACAGTTCTTACTTTCTTCATTGGGATTTTTATCACCCCATTTTTTACTCGTTATTTTTATAAGTATAAGATGTGGAAGAAGTCTGCACGTATTGAGAATTTGGATGGAGTTTCAAATAATTTTGCTAAGATTCACAATACAGAACGCGAAATTTCGACACCGAGAGTTGGAGGAGTGATTATTTGGGTTTCAGTGGCTCTTACAGTTTTATTGATATATATGCTTTCTTTAGTTTTTCCATCAGGACTTTTTGGTGGGGAGGATAGTATTTTTAATCAGCTCAACTTCTTTAGTCGGAGTCAGACTGTAGTGCCACTTGGGGCATTCTTTCTTGCTGCTTTGATTGGGCTTCTCGATGATTTGTTTCAGATTTTTGGTGAAGGAAGTTATGCACGAGATCCACTTATTTATCGTAAAGTGAAAATTGTTTTCATCACCCTTATTGGGCTTTCAATTGCATTTTGGTTTTATTACAAACTTGATTTCGTTTCTCTCACTCTACCCTTTGTTGGTGGGTGGTTTGTGGGATGGTGGTTTATACCCATTTTTGTAATTGTGATGCTGGCTACCTTTTCAGGTTCGGTGATTGATGGACTCGATGGTTTGTCCGGAGGGGTATTGGCTTCATGCTTCACGGCTTATGCTTTCATTGCTTTTCTTGGGAATCAATACGATATTTCTGCACTTTCGGGGGCGATTGCGGGAGGGATTCTAGCTTTCCTCTGGTTCAATGTGCCACCTGCACGTTTCTACATGGGAGAGAGTGGTATGTTGGCTTTGACGGTAGTGTTATCTGTTATTGCTTTTCTTACTGATGCCGTTTTTCTTTTACCCATCATTGCCTTCCCTTTGGTAGCGACCTCAGCTTCAGTTATTATTCAGATTACTGGTTATAAATATTTTGGCAAACGCAGGGTATTCTTGGTGGCACCCCTTCATCATCACTTCCAAGCTCTCGGTTGGCCGAGAGAGAAAGTGGTTATGCGTTATTGGATAGTTTCTGTGATTTGCGCATTTACTGGAGTAATTTTATACGTTATAAGTTAAGATTGAAGGGTGAAAAAGATTGCTGAAATCAAGTATTGGTACGAGACTTATGAGAAACGACTTTCGATTGCTTCACTTCTACTTGGGTTCTTTGTGGATGCTCTCACGATGCAACGAATTGATGCTTTGCGAGAGAATTTTTGGATTGCAGGGAATTTGTTATTAGCAGGAATTTGCATTCTTTTCCTCAACCGCGGAAGAAGTGACGGAGCTAAACATTTTTGGCTTTCCAATATTTTGCAATTCTCTTTTGGTACACTCTTGGGATCGGTTTTCATATTTTATTTTCGCTCAGCAACGCTCTCTGCCACCTGGCCCTTCCTTCTTATACTGCTTCTAGCAATGTTTGGAAATGAGTTGTATCAAAAACGTTACAAGAAACTTGCTTTCCAACTCTCCTTTTTTTATTTTGCGTTGTTTTCCTTTACTATTTTCCTTGTACCACTTCTTTTGAAGAACATCGGTGCTGAGATCTTTGTCTTAAGTGGAGTGGTGAGTTTGCTACTTCTCTGGCTTTTCCTCGAAGCTTTAAGGCGTTTTGCACGAGAGAAGTTTTTGGAAAGTCGTACCAATATTTGGCTTTTCGTTACACTTATTTTCGTAGGAATAAATGGGCTTTATTTTAGTAATCTGATTCCTCCCATTCCTCTTTCTTTGAAAGAAGCTGGAATTTATCATTCTATCAATCGAAGTGCGAAGGGGAATTATGTTGTCTCTAAAGAGGTGAGGGGAGTAGAGAAATACTTCACCTTCCGTGAACCAATTCATTGGCAAAGGGGTGAACCACTCTATGCTTATACCGCTATTTTCTCACCGGGTTCAATCAACACCGATATCGCACATGAGTGGCAGTATAAGGATGAAGGGGGAGAATGGATCACAGCAACACGTATTCCGCTTTATCTCTCAGGTGGACGCTTGGGAGGGTTTCGGACATATTCAAACAAGTTTAATTTCACCCCTGGTGACTGGCGAGTAGATGTGAAAACCTTAAGAGGCCAGCTTATAGGTCGTATCAATTTTGAAATTATTGTGGTTGATCAAGAACCTGAATTAGTTTCAGAAATAATATGATGTCTAAGTTGAAATCATCTCTATGCGTTAGAAGTGCTATAATCTAAGCCAATTATGGCACGAGGAGGGACAAAGATAGATAAATCATTTCTAACTATTACGGTAGTACTCATCGTGGTGGGTTTCTTTATTTTCTCTTCTGCTTCACTTGGCTTATTGGCCAGAGAGAGTTCAAATTATTCTTCAGTCACTTTTTCACAGACAGTATTAGGGCTACTCCTTGGCTCAGTTGCGATGATTATTTCTAGTCGGATGGATTCTGTTATTTGGAAGAAGTTGGCACTCTTTATTTTCCTGTTTACAGCCCTATTGAATGTTTTGGTGCTCTTTCCAGAGATTGGTTTCGAATATGGAGGAGCGAGAAGATGGATTAAATTTGGAGAATTTTCGTTTCAACCTGCTGAGTTTCTGAAATTTGGCTTTGTAGTTTACTTTGCCGCTTGGATAGCTTGGGTGAAAGACAAAATGGGAACATTGAAATGGGGTTTCATCCCGCTTCTTGTCCTGTTTGGCATTTGTGGAGGGCTTCTTCTTAGTCAACCAGATATGGATAATTTTCTCATCATTGTCATAACTGGTGTCGTGATGTTTATAGTCGCTGGTGGACGCTGGCGATATGTGTTTGTGATGTTGTTGGTAGGAATGATAGGTCTTTCCTTCCTTGCTTATACGCGACCATATGTGAAGCAGAGGATAATGACTTTTGTAAATCCAACTGCCGATGCCCTTGGTGCAAGCTATCAGATTCAACAATCCTTGATTGCGATTGGTTCGGGAGGCCTTTTTGGTCGCGGTTTCGGCCAAAGTGTGCAGAAGTTTACCTACTTACCTGAACCAGTTGGGGACTCAATCTTCGCTGTAGCTGCTGAGGAGTTTGGTTTCGTGGGTTCAGTCCTTTTGGTTGCTATTTATGTACTTTTTGCTATTCGGGGATTGAAGATTGCCTCGAGAGCGCCTCATCTCTTTGGTAGACTGCTGGTAGTTGGGATTGTTATAATGATTGTCTCCCAAGCCTTCGTTAATATTGGGGCTATGCTTGGGGTTCTGCCACTCTCGGGTATTACACTCCCATTTGTAAGTCATGGCGGGACATCGCTCTTTATCTCCTTGTTTGAGGTGGGTATCGTATTGGCTATTTCGAAGACTCAGAAGCAATGAACAATGTACAATGATCAATAAACAATGAGAATTTTATTTACCGGCGGAGTTAGTGGAGGACATTTCTATCCTATTATTGCTATTGCAGAGGAATTGAAGCTTATGGTTAAGGAGAAGAAAATTATTGAACCCGAACTTTTTTTCATGTCACCGACTCCTTACAATCTTGGAGCATTGTATGAAGTAGGAATAGTTTACAAGAAGACTAGTGCTGGCAAATTGCGTCGTTCGGCTGGATTTTCTAGTTTGATGAAAAATTTCTTCGGACTTTTTCAAACCTTTAAAGGAGTGTTGGTTTCTATTTTTCAGGTTTACAGTTTATATCCCGATGTCGTTTTTGGAAAAGGAGGTTCAGGTAGTTTCCCAGCACTTCTAGCAGCAAGGATTCTTTGTATTCCAGTAGTAATCCATGAATCTGACACTATTCCAGGTAGAGTGAATCTCTGGGCAGGAAAATTTGCTCAGAGGGTGGCAGTGGCATACAAGGAGGCGGCTCAATATTTTGCCGTAGCAAAGGTTGCATACACTGGTCTACCAGTCAGAAAGGATATCATAGTACCCATTTTGGCTGGGGCACGAGAATTTTTGAAAATTGAGGAAAAGGTGCCTGTAGTTCTCGTCCTTGGTGGTTCACTAGGAGCAGAGAAATTGAATGAAACTATTCTCTCAAGTCTTAAGAAGCTGGTTGAGACCCATATTGTCATTCATCAAACTGGGGCCAACAACTTCAATGAAGTCAAGATTACCGCCGATGCAGTCCTGTTTGATTCACCATTTAAAGATCGTTACAAACCTTTTGATTATTTGAATACTCTTGCCTTACGTATGGCAGCTGGAGTGGCGACAGTGGTAGTCTCACGTGCTGGTTCAACTATCTTTGAGATTTCGGCTTGGCGAATACCGGCAATTATAGTACCGATCAATGAACGAGTCAGTCGTGATCAGCATACTAATGCTTTCGCCTATGCACGAGCTGGTGGTTGTGAGGTTATTGAGGAGAAGAATTTGAGACCAAACATTTTAATCTCCGAGATTACACGCCTCACCAACGAACCAGAAATTCGTAGTAAGATGCAAGAAGCCGCTAAGGCTTTCTACAAACCTGATGCCGCTCGTCTGATCGCAGAAGAAATTTTGAAAATTGCTTTGGAGCACGAAGTGGAGAAATAAATCATGAACAAGAGACAAGAAACAATGAACAATGATCAAAAGATTATAGTCAGATTTCCACCAAGTCCTACAGGTCCTCTTCATTTTGGGAATGTTAGGACTGCCATTTTTAATTATTTGTTTGCCAAACAGAGTGGGGGTCAATTTTTTATCAGAGTTGAGGATACTGATAAGGCTCGTTCTGATAAGAAATATGAATTGGAGATGTTAGACCATATGCAGTGGTTAGGTTTCTCTTATGATAATCCAGAAATCTGGCATCAGTCTGAAAGATCAGAAGTTTATAAAAAATACCTCGACCAATTGATTAAAGAAAACAAGGCTTATCTTTCAGAAGAAATAAAAGGTTCCAGTAAGAAAGTAGTGAGATTTAGAAATCCGAACAAGAAAGTAGTTTTTGAGGATTTAGTGCGTGGTCAAGTTGAATTTGATACCACAGAACTTGGGGATTTTATTATTGCTAGAAATATCAATGATCCAATTTATCACTTAACTGTGGTTGTGGATGACTTCGAATCCGGCATCACTCATGTGATTCGTGGTGAAGATCATATCTCTAACACCCCTCGACAGATTCTAATTCAGGAGG
>CAZGIA010000001.1:34600-47187 GCA_964526075.1 uncultured Candidatus Saccharibacteria bacterium | reverse complement strand
ATTCGTGGTGAAGATCATATCTCTAACACCCCTCGACAGATTCTAATTCAGGAGGCGATTGGAGCACAGAGACCAATCTATGCTCATATTCCGCTGATTCTCGGTCTGGATCGTTCTAAGCTCTCAAAGAGGCATGGGGCTATAGCAGTTTCGGAATATAGAAACAAGGGTTACTTGCCGGGGGCAATTATTAACTACTTAGCGCTTCTTGGTTGGAATCCTGGCACCGAGAAAGAAATTTTTACCATGGAGGAATTGATTAAAGAATTTACTCTTGAAAAAATTCAGAAAGGTGGAGCAATCTTTGATGAAAAGAAATTACAATGGATAAATAAGGAGCATATCAAACTTTTACCACTAGAAAAGCAGAGAGAGTTATTTTTAGAAAGTATTAAAGACGAGCCCTATATGGTAGGGGAGCCGGTTCTCGATGTAGAGCAGATTGCTTGGAAGAAATCGACTAAGGAGGAGGCGCTTATATACCTCGAGAAGGTAAAAGAAATAGTGTCAAAGGTGCCCTTTGACATGTCAAAGACGGTCTTTGACATCATGGAGTATGCGGAGGGAGCGGGGAAGGGGAATGTGCTTTGGCCATTGCGTTATGCCTTGACTGGGGCTATTGCTTCGCCAGACCCTATCACCTTGTTACAGATTCTAGGAAAAGAAAAATCCCTAAAGAGACTTGAAAACGCTATAATAGCATTACGTGAAGAGATTTAAGATTCAGGATTTAAGATTTAAGAATGGAATACTCTTAACCATTCTGATTTTTATTACCTACTTCTTACTACCTACTAATCATTCTTTGGCTGTTAGTACTGATGCACTTTCAAGCCAGATTGAAGCAGTGCGACGTGAACGTGAAGCCTTGGTTGAGGAGCAGAAGAAGCTTCAGGCTGATTTGGACAAAGTGACACGCGAAAGTCAGAGTTTAGGGACAGCGGTGAAGTCTCTTGATGCTTCTAAGAAAAAACTCATTACTGATATTAAGATTACTCAGTCAAAGATTTCTTCCACTGATCTCAATATTAAAATTCTTGAAAATAATGTTAATACTGCAGAGCGAGATATTGCGACACATCGTAAGGCTATTAGTTCTGTAATCCAAACTCTCTCAGAATACGACGGTCGATCGTTAGTGCATGAGTTGGTTATCACAGAAAACTTTTCTGATATTTGGCGAGATCGTTCACAGCTTCAAGGGTTAAGTGAGAAGCTTGATCAGAAAATGGCTGAGTTATTTGAAACTAAAAGTGTCCTAACTAAGGAGAGGGAGAAGAAAGAGAAGGTGAAGGAAGAAGCCCTTTCCCTAGCTAAGGAACTTACGGGACAGAAAAGTGTAGTGGAGGAAAGTCAGAAGGCTAAGGAGAGACTTCTTCTTGAAACCAAAAATAAGGAGGTTCTCTATCAAGAACTTCTAGCTGAGAATGTGCGTCGTGGAAAACAGTTTGAAGAAGATCTTTTCCGACTTGAATCAGAACTTCAAATTATTCTTGATCCCTCACTTATTCCGATTGCCCGTACGGGGTTGCTTTCTTGGCCTCTTGACAAAATTTTTGTCACCACCCCCTTCGGAAAGGTCAGTGGATCGGTTTTACGTATTTATGCCTCCGGTAGTCACAATGGGGTAGATTTTCGTGCTTCTCAAGGTACTCCGGTTAAGTCAGTTTATTCTGGAGTGGTTGAGGGCGTAGGGAATACAGATGAACAGAAGGGTTGTGGCTCTTATGGTCGTTGGATATTGGTAAGGCATAATAACGGCCTTTCTAGCATCTATGCGCATCTTTCCGCCTCGATAGTGAGGGTAGGACAGGAAATAAGGAGTGGGGAAGTAATAGGTTACTCCGGTGGGACTCCAGGAGTTTCTGGTTCCGGTTATTCGACTGGTCCACATTTACACCTCGGCCTTTTTGCTAGTCAGGGAGTATCCATTCGACAGTTTACTCAAAGTAGAGGATGCCAGCTAGTTTCTGTTCCGGTTGCTAGTATAAAAGCTTATCTCAATCCACTGGCGTATCTACCGACAATATAGTTATAATAATTGTATAAATTAAGTTAGTTAAATAAGTTGAAAAAGTTTAATAAGTTAAATAAGGAAGAAGGGGGATTCATTGGACTGATAGTTCTGATCATTCTTGGTTTGGCTGCTCTCAAATACTTTTTTAATTGGGATATTTTTGATGCTGCTTCAACTAGTCAGGGTCAAAATACGATTGGTTATATTAGAAAGGTGATTAACTTTGTTTGGTCCTATATTGGCGCTCCCTTGAATTGGATTTGGGATCAGATTGTTTGGCCACTTATAACTCTTGCCTGGGATACTCTAAGATCACTTATTGCTACTAGTCGTAGTAACCCCTAATGTCTGAAGTACTTAAAATTTTGAAGATTCTCCTCTTTCTACTTCTTCTGCCTCTTTATGCTCCTGCCTATGTTCTCATGCAGTTTACCTTCAAGTGGTGGACAGAGCTTCTGGGAGGGGATTAGTTTTCTATATTTTACCTAGTCTAATTTCAACCTGAATCCCCTATTAGGAAGAAATAGGGAAGGGGTTGAATTAATTTTCAATTTAGAATTTTCGATTTACAAAAAAGAGAGAAATCAGAGGAAATATTTTGAGACAAGCTAACAGGGGAGTGGGAGACATATTTTACCAAAGCTCTCTAGGCTGTATGATGCCAAATAGACATTGTGCGACGTACTTCTATATACAAAACAGCTCTTTCCCCTACTATATATATCAAAATTTATAAAAACGAAAGCCACCACAACGAGATACTGTCACGCTGTGACGGACTCTCGTTGTGGTAGTAGTAGACTTCCCTTCCTTGAGTTGATCAGATCGGCGATGGACCTTCAACTCTAGAATTTCGAAAAATTCGAACGAAGATTATTTGGCGCTCTATGCTGAGCGAGAAATCTTCGTAATTGCCGATTACCCCACCGTGCTCATTGTAGAGAGTATGGTTGTGGGATAGACCCAGCACATGACTAGCCACCACTATTCCCTTAGGAATGTGATGGTAGGGATTGATGTTTCCATCTCCCTGCCATCGGACTAGGAAGAATCTACCGTCCTCCTTTTCCATTCGAACTAGCATGTAGTGAGTGGGAACGCCACTTACATGAATGTCGTAGTCCACCTCACCTTTTGCGATGATTCTCTGACCGTCTCCGGATGCGATTTCCAGAACTTCTACCTGAGACTTCTTCGGTTCATTCATAACACTCTCCTCTTGGACTATATGATAAATATCATCTTCTGTCTACAAACACCAAACCCGCCAGAATGGCGGGTTTGGTGTTCTCTCGAATTTATCGAGTATTATTTCCTAGCGATCTCGGAAGAGGACAGCTTGGTCCAACACTTAGATGAGGACATCCATGGCTTGGCGCCAGACTTTTCATAAAGGTAGCGTGCATAAGCCACGTTGTCATCAATATTGTGCAGGTCTAGTCCCATTTTCTGTGCAGTCTCTAAGTGGTAGTAGAGGTTGATTTGCATCACACCTCGGTCTAGTGGAGTAATCTCACCTTTCAGAATATTACCATTCTTGTCCAAGTGGCGATTTCTCGACTCACACTGGGCAATCTTGGTCATAAGCGGAATATCGGCAAAATAATCCTCAATAAACCTTTCTACATTCTTGGAATCGCTGATTGGCAGGTAGTCTTCAGATCTCACTTCGGTCTTAGGAGTTGTGACTGACACAGTGAGTGCAGGGACAACAGACAAAGCACCTGTTGAGAATGTCATAAGAAGACTAAGAGTAGTAAGCGGAAGAATAACTGTGGGATAAAACTGTTAATATTGGGTGGCAGTAACCGTACAAGCACTCCCAATTGAAAAGCCAGCATTTCGCTGACTTATTAATATACTATCATACTTGAGCCTTGCTGTCAAGGACTTTTTGTGGTCTGGTTATATAAGATGGCTCTGTAGAGCCACTTTATGGCTCTGTAGCATTAAAATCTAGCGTGGCTTACAATTACTAGCTAAGGTATAGCCAGAAGCTTCGGCGTCTTTGGCACTAATGAAGCTGATTTTGTTCACTTCCTTGATCTGTTTGGCACCTGGGCAGTGGGAATAGTGGTACTTACTCCCGTTTCTAGAAGCTACTACGCTTCCAGAAACGGAATTTTCAATTTTCAATTTAGAATTTTCAATAGCATTCAGGGCCGTTGTAGCTTGGTTCCCGTTGTTTATTGCTTCGTCATATTCAACCCTGATCCCCTCGCTCTTCCCTGTCCCGGTAATCCTACCTACGCCGAAGGAAAGGGTGGCTACAAGGATGATCACCAAGGAGAGGAAGAACTTCCTCAGCCAGGGGTAGCGTATAGGATGTCCTTCCTTGTCAAAATGAATTAAGTCTGTTACACTCATACGGCTTAAGTATATAACTTATTCAACTTTTTCAACTTATTAAACTAATTCCATGGCACATAAGAAATCAGCAGGCGTTTCTAAAAACGGAAGAGATTCCAACCCAAAATATCTTGGAATCAAGGTTACTCATGGTGCTATGGCCAAGTCCGGCTCTATTCTCGTGCGTCAACGTGGTAGTGATGTCATCCCAGGAAAAAATGTTTCTATGGGTAAGGATCATACTCTCTTTGCATTAATTTCTGGTAGGGTTCAAATGGGTTACAAAAGGAAGATACACTTTGATCGCACTATAATGAAAAAGAAGATTATTTCGGTTTCTTAAATCCCTCTAAGGCTTTCTCTTTTTCTAAAGTTTTTTCTATACGCTTATTGTGTTTCTCTGTGAGTCTTTTCTCTTCAGTACTTTTCTTGATATCACCTTGAGTCTTGAGTTGATTAATCATAGTCACTCCCTGAGAATTGTGTATGATAGCAATCTTGTTGGGAAGGAGAAAATTAACTGCATAGCCGTCTGAGACATTTTTCTCTTCAAAGCGCTTCCCTACCCCCTTCAGATCCTTGAGTAAAATAATTTTCATAATACGAATTATAACGAATTTGATCGAATGATACGAATTAGATTTTTAGGGGAGATATTTTTGTAAATTTGATCTAATTTGACGTTTCGTTTCTCACCTACATTATAAGCCAGCGATCGCTGGCTTATAATGTATACTTAATAAGTAATAAGTGCTGAGATAAAAAATATTTCAATTAATCTAATCTCAGATTGTTGAATTACTTGGCTCTAAGGATTTCTAAAGCTTTTTCGAGTTGTGGGTCACGGCCTGCGGTGCGGTCGGAAGTGGTGAAAGGGACAAGGTATTTTGGTTCGATTCCCTTTTCTGAGATTGAAACACCCTTTGGTGTTAGCCATCGAGCGACAGTTACTTTCAAAGAAGTTTTTGTTGTGATGTCGACAAGTTCTTGGACAGAGCCTTTCCCGAAGGTTGTATCCCCGACCAAGATAGCTCGAGAATGTTCATAAAGTGCACTAGCAAGTATTTCTGAAGCAGAAGCTGAACCCTTGTCTATTAGGATGACAAATTTGAGATCATCAGTGAAAATGTCATAACCACGGCTTCTGTAATGTCTAGTTTCTTGTTTATTGCCAAAGTCCTCACTCACTATCACCTTACTTGAAGGTAAAAACCAACTTGCCATATCTATAGCTGCTTCCAGATAACCTCCAGGATTACCACGTAAGTCCAATATAAGTTTGTCAGCACCAGAAGTGATAAATTCGCGTAATGCACCGCGGAAGAGATTGGGAGAATTTTCTGAGAAATTATAGAGATCAATCTTAAAAATGTCTCCATTGATTACTTCTGTATTAATTACAGGGAGATTGATCGTGTCACGCACAATAGAAATTTCGAAAGGCTCTTTGACCCCATTACGGAAAAGAGTTAGACGAACTACACTTCCCTTCTCTCCTCGAATAAGACCAACGGCATCCTCAGTTGAGAGACCACTGGTGGTCCTGTCATTAATCTTAATGACCTTATCTCCTGCTTGAATACCAGCTCTAGCAGCAGGTGAATCCTTGAGTGGTGCAATGATAGTGATACTTCCCTCTTGAGCCAGAACTTCCATACCTACACCACTGAAGTTACCTCGTACTTCGGAAGCAAACATTTCTGATTGAACGGGTGGGAGGAAAACTGTATATGGATCTCCAAGTGATTGCGCCAAACCCTCGATAGCTCCATAGACCTTGTCCTCGTCGCCTACTCTAGTAATAGTTGTTGAAGCTGGAACATATTTCTCGTTGATGAGATTCCAAACTTTCCAAAATGGACTGAAATCGACTGTTGAGGGTTGACCCTCAGTCTCATTTTGTGTCATTGAGAAGTCTGTAGTGAGAGCTCTTTCTCCCTTATGGAAACCTAGGGAATAGGAGCCTACAGCGATGAAAAAGCCGAGAACTATGAGTGCAGAGTATTTTCTAAAGAATTCCATTGAGAGAATTTTAACATATAATGAAATAGATGCTAAAACTTCATAATACTTTGGTAGGTGAATTAGAGGAATTCTATCCGATTGATGGCAAATCTGTCCAGATGTTCGTTTGTGGGCCCACTGTTTATGATTATACTCATATCGGTAATGCCAAGACTTATACTCAATTTGATTTTGTTGCTCGAGCTCTTAGATATCTTGGTTATGATCTTAGATATATCGTAAATATTACTGATATTGATGACAAAATCATTACTCGTGCCAAGGAAAGGGAGATAGAACCGGAGAAGCTGGTTGAGGAATTTGAAACTGCATATTTGCAAGATATGAAGGTTCTAAATAATACTAGTGTGGATCAGTACGCGCGTGCCCATGATTACATTCCAGAAATTGTCAGCCAAGTAAAGAGGCTCGTAGAGAAAGGTTATGCTTACAAAATTTCCGATGGTTATTACTTCGATATTAAAATGTTCCCGGAATACGGCAAACTTTCAGGTCGCGATACTTTGAAACCAGAAGATTCTATTTCTAGGGTTGATGAAAATCCTGAGAAGAAAGATCCTCGGGACTTCTGCTTGTGGAAGTTCAAGAAGGAGGGAGATCCTAGCTGGGATTCGGAGCTCGGTGAAGGACGTCCAGGCTGGCATATTGAGGACACCGCTATCACTGAGAAGGAGTTTGGTTCCCAATATGATATTCATGGTGGTGCAGTAGATCTCATCTTCCCTCACCATGAGGCGGAGATAGCTCAGATGGAGGCTATTTCTGGGAAAGTGCCCTTGGTTCGCTACTGGATGCATTCAGGTTTTCTCAATGTAGAGTCAAGGAAAATGTCCAAAAGCCTTGGTAACTTCTTCACCATACGAGATGTCTTAGAAAGAGGTTTCTCTCCTCTTACTTTACGTTATTACTTTCTTAATTCTCAGTATCGTACTCCAGCTAACTTCACCTGGGAAGCTCTTGAGGCAGCTCAGAATGCACTTCAGAAATTGCAGAGGACCGTGTCAACGTGGCAGGTTGACGCGGGGGTGGTGGACGTGGCTTATAAGGCTCAGTTTGTAGAAAAGATAGAAAATGATTTGAATACTCCGCAAGCTCTCGCTGTCCTTTGGACCATGCTCAAGGATAAGGAAGTGAAGGATGAGGACAAACTCGCCACTATACTGGATTTTGATAAAGTGCTTGGTCTGGGTTTGGAATAGAAAAGCGGCGCGTCCCTCGAGTAAATTCGGGACGCGCTGCAAACTTCAGCAAATACGTTACTAATGGTCTATAGGCAGTAAATAACGTATTAGTTCTCGTTACTCTCCCCAACTTATCCCATCTATTCTCCCCTTTCGCCAGATTGCTCGCGGTGTCTTCGACCTGTAAAATTCACCCATGCAAGTCTCAGGACAAAATCCACTCACCAATGCAGGCCTAAGAATTCCCCCTCATTCTCTTGAAGCCGAGATGGCTCTTCTCGGTTCCATCATGCTTCGACCTGATGCTATCTACGAGATTATGGATATTGTGAATACGCAATCCTTCTACTTCGAGAAACACCGCACTATTTATGATGCGATGCTGGAGCTCTTCAGCAAGCAGAATCCTATTGACCTTCTTTCACTTTCTTCAAAATTGAAGGAGAAGGATTTGCTCGAAAGGATTGGAGGTACCACATTTTTGACAGAACTTTCTTCATCAGTGCCGTCTTCTGCCAATATCAAACATTACGCCGAGATTGTGATGAAGAAGTATATGATGCGTCAGCTGATTGAGGCTTCTGAACATCTTTCACTTCTGGGTTTCAATGAATCCGGTGAACTTGAAGAGATTATTGATCAGGCAGAGAAGAAGATTTTTGATATTACACAAAAATTCTCTGCTACAGAAAATTTTCAGACTTTGAAACCACTTCTCTCAGAAGCTTTTGAACGTTTTGATCGACTTTCTGGATCCACTCATGAACTTCGAGGTATTCCAACGGGTTTTAGATCTCTGGACGATTTGCTTGGAGGTTTCCAGAATTCAGATTTGATTATTATTGCGGCTAGACCTTCAGTTGGTAAAACAGCTTTTGCTCTAGAGATTGCTCGTAGGACAGCTCTTGAACATAAGACCTCTGTTGGTTTCTTTTCGCTTGAAATGACTGCAGATCAGCTGACAGATAGGATCATCTCCGCACAATCCAAGATCAATGCTTCTATAATTAGAAAAGGGATTAGGGATTCTTCTAGCACTTGGGGTACGGGTATCTTCTCCAATATTCGTGATGCCCTTGGTGATCTGACAGATGTTCAGATTCACATTGATGACCAACCAGCTACCTCTATACTCAAGATGCGCTCAGCGGCTAGGAAGCTTAAGATTGAGAAGGGTTTGCAACTTTTGATAGTAGATTACCTTCAGCTTATTACTCCAAGCAGTGCCAAAAATTATGATTCCACCGTGCAACAAATCACTGAAATTTCGAGGGGATTGAAACTTCTGGCTCGAGAACTCAAGATTCCTGTTATCGCTCTTTCTCAGCTTTCTCGTGCAGCCGCTCATGACAAGAAGGAACCACCTCAACTTCATCATTTGCGCGATTCAGGTTCTATTGAACAGGATGCCGATCTTGTAATCTTCCTTCACAATGATCCAGATGATTTCCTTGACGAGAATGGTAAGGTTAAAGATAATCACATGAAGAAGGTGATCATAGCCAAGCATCGTAATGGTCCTTTAGGTAATGTTATGTTCAACTTCTTCTCTCGTACCGGTACTTTCATTGAACTTGATCATGCTGACTACGGCAAGGTTGGTAAGAAGGTAGAGGAGGATTTCAATTCCTTTTAGCTAAAATGAATTCAATCGATAAGTTAACAGAACTCTTTTCAAAATTTCCTGGTATTGGTCCAAGACAGGCTAAGCGCTTCGTCTATTTCCTACTCTCTAGAAATGGAGGTTATCCGGTAGAGTTGGCGCGAGCTATCGAAAATTTGAGATCTGAAATCTCACAATGTACTCAGTGTCAAAGATTCTTTGTTTCCCCTGAGCATGGTCAAGGGGTTTTAGTATGCTCAATCTGTGCTGACGATACTCGGGATGCTTCCATGTTGATGATTGTGTCTCGTGATGTAGACTTGGAAGCAGTTGAAAAGAGTGGTAGTTTCCGCGGGTATTATTTTGTCCTCGGTGGTGTCATCCCAATTCTAGACAAGGAGCCTGAGAAGAGAATCAGAATAGACGATTTACAACAAACAATAAACAAGAGGAAGGTGGGTTTGAAAGAGATTATCTTGGCTATGAATGCCAACAATGACGGTGAGAATACCGCGGAGTTTATAAAAGAAAAATTTGGAAAATTGGATAATATCCAATTTTCCACTCTCGGCCGTGGTCTCTCAACTGGCGCCGAGCTCGAATACGCCGACCCCGAAACCCTCAAGAACGCATTTCTTCATCGGACGAAATAGGAGTATATTAAAGATAGAAAGTTGGGGGTGTCATGACAAAAAGAGCTCGTATCCGTGGCAGAGTCAGACAGGAAGAAGCCAAGAGGATTAAGAAACTTCTGGCTGAAGGTCGGAAGCTCGGAGACAGAGTGGAAAAGGAGGCGGCCCCACTCTTCAATCTAGGTAAGGTTCACCACGTGCGGTTTGGAAAAGGTGCCATTTGATGGCACCTTCGTTTATTTCACGGAGTCGATCTGAACTTCGAAGTATGGTTGGCGGTGGCCGTACTTTTTGAAATAGCGGGACTTCTGCTTATATTTGATTACGTCGATAGTTTTGTAACGGCCAAGCTTTTTCAAAATGGCTGAGATCACGGCACCTTCGATGAAGGGCTTACCAAGAGTGATTTCGCCCATGCCATTGTCGATCAGAAGGACGTTGACGAACTTGAGGCTGTCCCCTTCCTTGTATTCACCTACTTGCTTCTCGATCTTGATAGTATCTCCCGCTTGGACGCGGTATTGCTTGCCTCCAGTGGCGATAGTGGCGAAGAGACCACCTTTTGAGGTTCTAGGGGCTAGGGGCTTGGGACTAGCTTTAGGGGCTCGCTTTACGGCTTTCTTTGGAGTAGCGGTTGCTTCTATCATGGATTCAATATTATTCTACCTATAAAGGCTAAAAATGCAACAACGGCGCGACCCATGGGGTCGCGCCGTCGAATCAGAACTGAAATTGATGAACCTTTGGTTCACTAAGAGTGGTGACCAAAAGTGCCATCCTGATGGCAGCTAGAGCCACATTGAAGTTGCTGTTCTTCTCCACTCGCATACCATGCATTCTTAGTTGCCCATCTTCCCTATAGGCAAGGACGTAGAGTCCATGCTCCATATGGAGGTAGTATTCATCGAATACCTGAATACTGATGTTGCAGATCACGATGACGGCTTCCCCTCTTTTTGGTTTCTCGATAGATTCGATGGCTTGAACGATTTTCTCGTCCATGCCATCGATATCCGAAAACAAACCTGACGCAAAAATAATCGCCATGTCTCTTCCTCCTTCTATGAACGTTACTATTCTAAACTTGGCTTGTCAATAGTGAGAGTTTCTAGACCAATTTTGTTTCCTGTGATTCTCATCACATCTTTGTCCACCTTTCCGAGTTCTTTGTAGCCAATATTGTAATGGTTAACCGTCGTGGCTAGAGTATTGCCGAGTTTGGAATAATATTCCTCATAATTTTTTAAATGTCTACCGAGCTCTTCCACTCTCTTCACTATCTCTGTAGCCTTCTCCTCAATATGTAGAGCATTCAAACCTTGGAGCACAGTTTGAAGATAGGCAAGAAAGGAAGTTGGTGAGACGACCAGTACATGATATCTAGAAGCTGCTCTCTGGATAAGAGTTTCTGAGTCTTCCTTGAGTGCACCGATTTTGTTAATAATTAAGTCATAATAAATAGCTTCGTGTGGTATAAACATGAAAGCGAAGTCCATCGTACCTTGGGAGGGTTGAATATATTTGGCTGTCTCCACGATACGGTTCTTGAGATCGTTGACGAATGTTTTCTCCAGCCTCTCCTTTTCGACAGGATCTTTCTCTTCTACGAGACGATTATAGTTCTCAAGGGAAAATTTGGAGTCAATGGGGATAATCTTTTCTTTCACAAAAACGACAGCATCCACTATATTTCCATCAGGAAAGGCATACTGCATTTGATAACTACCAGGTGGTAAAATATTTTTCAAAAGAGTTTCCAAATAATATTCTCCTAGTACTCCGCGTTGCTTGGGATTCTTCAAGATATCTTGAAGAGATTGAAGTTGATCGGCAAATGAGACCATCTGCTTACCTGTTTCGCTTACACGCACCACTTCCTTGATAATTTCCTTGATATTGTCATTGAGACGAGTATCCAACTTCTGCATTTGGTTTTGAAGTAAGACCAATCCTTCGGTCTTCTCTGCTCTTTCTTCTGGTTTACGAGTAAGTTTGAAAACAAGCCAAACATTGACCAAGAGGATGAGAGCAAGGATAATAAGTGTTACATTCATAAATAAGATTATAACATGTCACTACACACAGAGATTAAGGGTCAAATGATTGAAGCTATGAAAGCTAGGGATGCCGTGCGCCTTTCTGTCATTCGTGGACTTCTATCCTCGTTTACAAATGAACTTATCGCAAAATCTCGAAAATCAGATGAACTCCTTACAGATGAAGATGCATTAACTCTTATTTCTCGTGCAGTTAAACAGAGAAAGGATTCCATAGAACAATTTAAGAAAGGTGGTCGAGCTGATCTAGCTGAAGCTGAAAAAGCTGAACTCACTATTCTTGAAGCCTATCTTCCAGCTCAAATGTCATCTGAAGAAATATCAGCCTATGTGGAAAAGAAGATTGTTACAGGTTTCGATAAGGAAAAGGTTGGTCAGTTTACAGGTATGATTATGAAGGAGCTGAGAGGTAAGGCTGATGGAGCTCTTATTAAGGAGGCTATTGACAGGCTACTCACCTAATGTTTGAATAGCTTAAGGAGGTTCTATGGCTTACCTTATTCGGATCTGGCGTCGTCAGCCTCGGTTTACGAAGAAGCCCAGACAGCATCAGCATCAGCGTCAGAAGCAGAAACCAGTCACTCTCATTCGTTTCCTCACAGAGAGGATGAATAAGATGAAGCGAATGGGTATCTGTGCTGACACCGATGACAAATCAGGCGACCACAGTTAGTGGTCGCCTCGTCGTTTTATTGGTATTGTAATTTCGTTGGCCCCATCGTC
>CAZGIA010000001.1:11334-34500 GCA_964526075.1 uncultured Candidatus Saccharibacteria bacterium | reverse complement strand
GGCCCCATCGTCTATCGGTTAGGACATAACCTTCTCAAGGTTGGAAGCGGAGTTCGACTCTCCGTGGGGTCACAAAAATGTGAGACATTTTTGTGAAGCCGGAGCACGACGGTGCGAGGCCGGGGCTGGAAAATTTTCAGCAGAAAATTATTGTGGCTCACTCGTGAAGACGGAAGTATGTTTTCCTAGCAAGGAAAACAACTGAATCCAGAGCTGGAAAATTTTCAGCAGAAAATTATCGCGACTCACACAGATCCGCATGCGAAGCCTGCAAATTGAATTTAATGCCAGTTCAGATACAAAGTTCGATGACTGTCCAGTGTACAGATTTCGCAACACATCTTAAGATTAAAACTATGAATGAAGAAACTAAAGCATTTCTGCAGGAACAATTTGCACAGGTTGATGGGAAGCTGGTAAGTCTGAGTGACGAATTGTCAGCTAGTGAAAAGAAGTTGGCTACCGGCCAAAATGACATCTTGACTCTAATCGATAGACGATTTGATGCAGTCGAGGAGCAACTAAGTTCCACCGTCAATCACGTGGCTGGACATGAGAAGCGAATTGCGTTTCTCGAGAACAAAGTCTTACAGTAGCCTGCTTTTCTAATTCCTTCTTTGCCCACTCACACAGATCTGAATGCGAAGCCTGCAAATTGAATTTAATGCTACCTAACCCAATTATCACAATAATTCTAAATTTTATACTTGAGACTGAACAGGACCTGTACATATAGATGTCTGGTTGCTATGATAATAGTAATTCCCGGTCACTGTGATCTTTGTGATTAAGTGAATTTGCCCTTTTGCGGGATTAACGGTACCGGAAATCCATCTTCACCTATGATCGTAACGCGATCATGGGTTTTCTTTAAAAATACTTTTAAATTTTTGAAGAAGCTGGGGCCTTCTCTCTGTCGGGAGGAATATTATAATAATTGATGAGGAATTTGGTTATATTGAAAAAGGAATCTGTGAGAGTTTCAGAGGCGTATTGCACATTCTTGGGGTAGTAGGTGAAGAGGAAGACTAGAAAATCGGGATCATAAGCTGGAAAATAGCCAAAAAAGGAGTGTAAATAACGATCTTCGTAGTAACCTCCGGTAGGAGCAGCAATCTGAGCAGTCCCGGTCTTGGCTGCCACAGAATAGTTTTCCAGTCGCATTTGGCCGAAACGTAACCCTCGATCCACTACCTCAACCAACATTCGAGCAATTTCGGCGGAAGCTCTCTGACTGATTACTCTGCTCCCCTCATCTTTCGTTTTGTAATTTATACTTTTGCTTGGACCGATTTTGTAGCGTATTTCTTTGACCAAATGTGGGGTGATAGGTGTACCCCCATTGGCGAGGGTAGAAAGTGCTCGCACTGCATTTACAGGAGTAAGAGCGATACCTTGACCGAAGGAAGCTTGGGCTAATTCTAAATCTCTCAAGGTTCTGAGATTGGCTACTAAAGAGTTACCTTCGTTTGGTAAATCTATTCCAGTTTTACTCTCAAGACCGAAGGCTAGCATGTATTTACTGAAGCGCTTGTTGCCTACCCTCCCTGCCACATAAGCGGCGCCAGTGTTGAGAGAATTATTGAGTGCTTCCTGCATGGTGACAGCTGAGCCATGAGACTTGCCATCATAATTACAAAAAGTTTTGGTATTGAGAGTGATACAACCCGGATCACTGTAGACAGTCCTCGCTGTAATAACTTCAGTTTCTAGACCGATAGCATAGGTAAAAGCTTTTATAATTGAACCCATTTCATAACGGTCTTCAATGAGAGGATTGCTAAAAATTTTTGAATCTTTCTCATTTTGTGGAGAGTTCGGATTGAAGGTGGGATTAACAGCAAGAGCTACTATCTCTCCAGTTTGCGGGTTTATGACTATCCCTCCTGTAAATTCTGAGGAGTAGCGTTTGGTCACCTTGGCTAGCTCACTCTCGAGGAAAGCCGAGACGGAAGGTTCGATAGTAGTAACTATATCCCCTTCCAGTGATTCGTCTTCCTGCACCACAGATTTTATATTAGAAAAGATTTCTGCAAAGAAGTTTATAAAAACTGAGTCTCCATCACGCCTTAAAACTAGTTCGTAGAAACGTTCAAGTCCATATCGACCTTGAAGTTCATTTCCGGCATCATAGCCGATCAATCCTATACTATGAGCAGACATTGTCTCTCCCGGATACATGCGCCAACGGTCACGAGTTACCATTACGCCTGGAAGCTTTCTTCCTTGGATTTCTTCGGCTACTTTCTGATCAAGGCGCTTGGTAATTTCCTCATATGGATCATTCAACCTCATCATTTTTTGCACGAAGGTTTCCTTTTCAATCGCTACCAATGAGTTTAGTTCCTCATAAATTAGTTCCCAATCCTGTCTTTCTCGCAAGAGATTTGGATTTATAGAAAGGGTGTAGCCAGTTTTGACATTGGCAGCTGGTACCACTGTGCCGTCCTTGGTGGAAAAGAATATTGATCCACGATCAAAGTAGTTGATACCTGCTACATATTGTCGATCCGCACGTGCCTTGAAGGCTTCACTAGAAATAATTTGTACAAAGTAAAGTTTGCTCACTAAGATGAGAGCAAAGAGAAAGATCATGAAGGTGACGAAGCGTAATCTATTTTGAGGATTAGCCATTTAGGCTATTCTAACGTGTAACAGTATTTAAAGTAAGGGAGCTGAGAGAATCACGAGAGACGTAGAGTGGTTCTCTGACCTCGGTGAAGCCATATTCACGTGCAGTTTCAAGAGTAATTGAATTTTTAAGTTCAATAGAGACAAATTCGAGTGAACCCAGACGACCTTCCATCTGGGAGACCTCCCTTTCCAAGTTTTGACGAATGGCGATATGGTGGGCAGTGGCATTAATAGCGTAAACGTAGATGAAAAGTGAGAAGAGAGAAACTGAAGCGAGAAACCAAAAAGCTTTTTGACGACCCTCAATAGATATTGCTCTTGAATCATTTTGATCAAATGGAAGAAAAAGTTGGTTGTGGTTGATGTTGCCTCTTTTGTTCATTTCAATATTTTTTGATTATCCTTAGTTTGGCAGCGCGTGATCGTGGATTGACCTTGATCTCCTCATCTGTCGCTTCGATTGGTTTCCCTCGTCCTGAGCTTCTTAGGGGATTATGGATGTACTCCCCCTTCTTTGTTTGGACAAGATTTCTAAAAAATTTTTTGACTATTCTGTCTTCAAGAGAATGGAAGCTAATGACTGCCAATCTTCCCTCTGGGTTTAAGATACTGAAGGCTTTGTCCAGTCCTTCCTCAAGTGCGGTGAGTTCCTCATTTACAGCTATACGTATAGCTTGGAAGGTTTTGGTAGCGGGGTGAATTTTGTCCCGCCAACTTTTAGGCTTTACCTTCGTGACTGCCTCCACAAGATCATATGTAGTCACGAAAGCTTGTGCTTCTCTTCGTCTGGTTATCTCTCGAGCAATTTGTTTTGAGTAACGCTCCTCACCGAATCCTCTTAGGATGAGCTCAATGGCATGCTCATCAAAGGAGTTGAGAATATCAGCTGCTGAGATTCCAGTTTGCGACATGCGCATGTCGAGAGGTTCATCTTTCTGAAAACTGAAACCTCTACCAGAGGCCTCCAACTGATCACTGGATAAACCAAGGTCTAGAAGTATCGCATCTGGGTGTGTATCTCCTAGTAAGATATCTAGGTGGCGGAAGTTTCCAATTAGGTCAGCATCTGTGGAGGGGTCTTGATCAATACTGATCGTCTTCACCTTAGGGAATCTACGCTTCATCTCCCTAGTGTGTCCACCGCCACCATAGGTGCCGTCTACGAACACTTGTCTAGCTTGGATATCCAAACCCTCAATACTTTCTTTCAAAAGTACTGGTATATGTCTAGGCATATTCCGATTCAAGCTTCTTCCTATAGTCCGCCCATTTCTTGTCATTCCAGATTTCTACTCGATCATGGACCCCAGTAATGACTATGGCATTTCTGAGATTGGCAAATTCTCTTAAGAATTCTGGAACGAGGATTCTACCCATAGCATCAATCTCAATTTCAGATGCTCCTGCAAAAGTGAAGCGTGCATAACGATGATCACTTTCAACATGGCCGAGCTTAGCAACTTCTTGCGAGATCAGTGACCATGTTTTGTAGGGATAGAGGAAGAGACAATGATCCTTACCACGAGTCACTACCACTCTCTTGCCTAAATCCTTGCGGAATTTAGAAGGTAAAGAGAAACGTTTTTTCTCATCTACTGTATGCGTGTATTCCCCTATGAACATAGTTGTATAAGTTTAATAAGTTACGCTTCGCTTAAGTTGTATAAGTTAGTGGGCTCCTTATTCAACTTATTAACCTTATTTAACTTAGCAACTTCCCACTCCTTCCCACCTAAATACTATTCTATCCCACTTTCCTCCAATCTACTAGACGTTTATACCCCGTTTCCCCTACAAATGGGGATAACTTTTTGGTATAAAAAATGGTGCGGTCTCGTGAGAGTCCCGCGCCATTATTGGTGATCAGCATCCCTGCCACTTCATCATCTCGAGGCAGTCGTCCTCGCTTGGACCATCCTTGATATTCTTTTCAGCGTCCGAACGAGCGCCGAACTGTTTCCAGTGCTTGTCAGCTTGGAACTTGTCCATGACCCAGTTGTCGCCACCACCTTCGTCGAGATAGCAGTAGGCCACCAGCATCTGGCTCTTCGTGGAGACATCCACATCCTTAACCTTGGTCTGGAGGACATCATCGCCCACATGGGCTCTGATAGTCAGGCCGGGAAATGGTGATACTGGCAGATCGCAAACTTGTGCGAAGCGTGGCTGGCTTACTCTCTTCATCTCTATGCAAACAATAACTCGCATAAACTGGCCTCCGCACAATATTATGTATTTTTTGATAAAAAAGTCTAGAGTTACGTTATTATTGGCCTATAGGCAGTTAGTAACGTATACATTATTTTTTCACTCCAGCAAAATAATAATGTAAGTAAAAGAACATAAAGAGTATGAAAAAAGCGCGGTCCAGATGGATCCGCGCCCCGTTTTATTCCTAGTCGAACATGAGACGTCCACCGAGGAGCACTCTAGTCTTCTTGGCTTGCCAGTTGTAGACTGGTGCTACCCAGAGGCCGAGGTACTTACTGGTACGGATTTCGATTTTCGGTCCAACACCAGCGTCAGGCATTTGAAGGACGACTCCGAGGCCGAACTTCCCTCGCATCCGAGTGCCATCGGCCCAGATCCAGTTCGAGTTCTTGCCTCGATCGTACTGGATGTAGAAGAACGATCCGCCGGGTGCATCGTAGTACGCGTTCAGGCGCAAGCGCAGTGGCTTCGGCTCGAAGTGCTCGATACCGATACCAATGCCGACTTGAAGCTCTGGTGTGAGTGAGAACGAAGGTCCGACTGCTGTCTCACCCCAGAAGTTGCCGTGGGCGCTCTGGAACCAGATCCCGAGTGCCGGCTTCCACTGATGGCCGAAGGAGAGATTACCGAAGTACTCTCCGGTCTCAACTCTGTTTTCCGTCTTTTCGACAGCGACCTGTGGCTCAAACCACAAGTAACTCTGTGCTTCAGCTACACTCGTGAGCGGAAGGCATGCAATCCAAAACACCAATAAATGCAGCTTCATTTTGCCCCCATCTAAGCGTTAGTTCGTCTAACACTCGTTTCTAATTAAAATTATGCAAACATAAGTACAAATGTCAAGAATACTGTCCGGAGGGTCACCCTCCGGACACTTCGGCTTTCTGGGTATGCAATAAAGCGAAAACCATAAAATATTTCTCTAAGTCCTTAAGATTACTCTGGTATTCTTGACCTCCAAGCACTGCGTCAGAAAATGTTTCTTGGGCACGATTTAGCTCTGGACGTTGTTTGACCCATCGTTTGTCTTTTCTAGTTAGATCGAACCTGCCACTTGGCGGCACGACCGACTTCACTACCGATATTACCCAATTGTTCAGCTAAGGAAAATCTTTGCCATCTTTCTTCTGAAACTGCTTTTATGAAATCTCCGTATTGTTTCCTAGCTAGGTCTTGGAGTTCCTCTCGCCTTATTTTATCTTTAACAATTCTAGTATCCATATATGGATATTATAGCCCAAAGAAGGAAATTCGCCTCAGAATTCAGCCCTACATTATAACGACGCGATCGCTGGCTTATAATGTGTCCGGAGGGTCACCCTCCGGACAGATGATTAGATATCAATAGTGGCTTTCTTGGCGTTACTTTGGATGAAGGATTTGCGAGATGGGACGTCGGTACCCATGAGAATATCAAAAATGCGATCGGCTTCACGAGCATCATCTACTGTTACTTGCTTCAAAATACGCTTGGAAGGATCCATGGTCGTTTCCCAAAGTTCATCAGAGTTCATTTCGCCCAAACCCTTATAGCGTTGAACGTCCTTGTTGGCTTCTTTACCTACAATCTTGTCTCTTTCATTGTCCGAATAGGCGTAAAAGAATTCTCTCCCAATTTTAATCTTATAAAGAGGCGGTTGAGCAATGTAAATATGACCAGCATCGATAAGTGGACGGAAAAAACGATAAAGAAGTGTTAGTAGAAGTGTCCGAATATGTGCTCCATCCACATCAGCATCTGTAGCAAGAATAATTTTGTGATAACGAAGTTTGGAGATATCAAAGGTATCTCCAATCGCAGTGCCGAGAGCTATCACAATATTCTTGATCTGTTCAGATCCGAGCATACGATCTAGACGAGCACGTTCAATATTCAAAATCTTGCCACGCAATGCCAATATAGCTTGCATTCTCCTGTCTCGACCCATCTTGGCAGATCCGCCAGCCGAGTCTCCCTCTACAATAAAGAGCTCTGCATCTTCTGCCGAAGTACCAGCTTGGCAATCCGCAAGTTTACCAGGGAGAGTCATACCCTCAAGAGCCCCTTTGCGTAAGACTGAATCCTTGGCAGCTTTGGCAGCTTTCCTTGCCTTGAGTGCAAGCAAGGATTTCTGAATCATTGAGCGAGCATCATCAGGATTTTCCTCAAGGAAGGCAGAGAAGGCATCTCCGAAGACTGTGGTAACCATAGTTTGAGCTTCTACTGAACCAAGCTTGCCCTTGGTTTGGCCCTCAAATTGGATTTCACTGAGCTTGATTGAAATAACAGCAGTAAGACCTTCAAGCACATCATCACCGGTAAAATTGTCTTCTTTCTCGCTGACAAGGTTGTTCTTCCTAGCATAAGTATTGAGAGTACGAGTGAGAGTTGTTTTAAAACCAGTCATATGCGTCCCACCCTCAGCGGTATAGATGTTGTTGGCAAATGGTAAAATGCGTGAAGAAATATCATCTACATATTGGAGGGCTACTTCTACAGTTTCGTAATCGTTTGCGCTTGCGGATTTCGAAACATAAAAAATATTGCGATGAATAGGTTTGTTGTGCTCATTTTCAAACTTAACCAAGGAGATAAGTCCACCCTCGAAGTAGAAGGACATGGATGGAACATTTAAATGTAAGTCGCGAAGATAGAAGGATTTACTATCATCCAATTTCTCCAATTCTCGTGCATCAATAACAGATATCTTTAATCCATGTACAAGGTATGCCTGTTGACGCATGTGAGTAACCACACGTTCAAAGTCGAAGTTGGTATCGGGGAAAATGGCTGGATCAGGTTTGAAGGTGATAATACTACCGTGCCCCTTGGTATTGCCAATCTTTTTCACCGGAGCTTTCCTCTTGCCTTGAGAATATTCTTGAGCATAAATGCCTCCATCACGGTGAATTTCTGCACGACAGAAGATTGAAAGGGCGTTTACCACAGAGGCTCCTACACCGTGAAGACCACCAGAGATCTTGTAACTCTCTCCACCAAACTTACCTCCTGCATGAAGAGTGGTCATGATGGTTTCTAATGCAGAAACCTTACTTTGTTTATGAATATCAACTGGAATGCCACGACCGTTGTCCACCACTCGAATTCGGTTATCAGGTAACATGGCAATCTCAATGTCATTGGCGAAACTACCCATGGCTTCATCACGAGAGTTATCGAAGATCTCAGTGATAAGGTGATGAAGGCCGTCGGGACCAGTGGTCCCTATATACATGCCCGGACGCTTCCGTACCGGCTCTAAACCCTTAAGGACGGTAATAGAGTCCGCTTTATACGAGGATTTTTTCTCATGTTTTCCTTCATTTTTGACCATATTAGTACTCCAAATTTTAGCATAAAAAGGGTCTAAAAGGAAGGGAAAGGCCTGAGAAATCACTAGTGATTTCTCAGGCCTCTTCACTCTAGGTTTGCCTGGAGCGAATGCTTTGCATTGCCCTTTGATGAAGCACTTGCGAGAGGACTTGGCGCTCGGTGAGACCATGTTTCTCTGCGAAATTCTTGACAGTCTCATTCCAGTTCTCCTCTCCATATCTTGGTAGGAGTTCTCTTTTGAGTGCCTTGGTGTGCGCCACTGTCCACTTAGATATCGCCGATGAGTGTAATAACATCTTGCCTCCTGGGGGTGCATGAACGACTTACAAATTTCAAACGTACAAGACCTACTAATTCAAGTATAGCAAAAATTTAGATTCTTCGAATTGAGGCCACAAATTCCTTTTCAGTGCGAGATTCAAGTTCAGCTTGAGTAGCATTCACTTCTTCATTTGTAAGAGTTCTATTGAGATGACGGTAAGTAACTCGGTAGGTGTAAGACATTTTGTCACTAGTAAATTTAGAGTCATTTTCATATTTATCCAGAAGCTTCACATCCTCAACCATCTCTCCTCCCACTTCGCGTATTAAGTCAAAGTAGTCATTGGGAATAAAGGTTTTAGCTACGATGAATGAAATATCTCTGACTATGGGAGGAAATTTGGAAACTTCTTTATATTTTGTTCCCAGTTTGAGTTGTGATTTTACACGCTCATCAGTAGACCACAAAAGGCGGATGTCAGGAAGATTCATAGAAATAATCGCGAGACGCTCAATACCGAAGCCGAAAGCCCAACCTTCATACCCCTCCACTCCACCCACCTTCTTGAGTACAGAAGCCTTGGGCATACCGCAACCGAGAATCTCGAGCCATTCACCCTTGGCAGGACCTTCTGCGGCAGTACCCTTGACATTGACCTCCACCTCAAAAGATGGATCGGTATAAGGGAAATTATCAATATTGAAACGGATTTGTGTAGCTGGACCGAAAATAGTTTGCACTATATTGGTGATAGTTTTCTTGAGGTCCTCCACCACCACTTGTCCCTTTGGCGCGATATACCACCCACCGAATTGGTGGAAGATGTTCATGTGACGAGAATCAATCTCATCTTTCCTATACACCTTGCCGTAGCAGAATGCTCCGGTGGCTTCATGATTACTAATGCGCTTCTTGATTTCTGGATGTTCTAGATAGTAATGCCAGAAAACAGTATCATGCGGACGTAAGACATGGTCACTGTCTGGGTAATAAGTGTCGGATCTTGAGCGCACTGGATGATCATCTGGGAAATCGAAAAGGTCAAACATAATTTTAGTCGAAACAATCTCTGGAATTTTGATAATGTCAAAATTGGCAAAGGATGGTATCGATTTAATACGCTCCGTGATCTCGTAGAGAGGAGAGTTCGGTGTGCGAGAAAGATCTGGCATATCCAAGAAGCGCTTCATACGCAGAGCTTCAGTATCACTACGCACATTTAAGCTTTGCCTCAAGACCTCTTCCTCCGGAGATTCAATGTTGATGTTCATGTTACGAATTATAACGAATTTGATCGAATGATACGAATAAGAAAGTCCATATTACATTTCTCATGTTGAAAATATTGCCTCAATCATCTATAATTTGTTGGCTTTACATGGCAGAAACTTATTCACTTTTTCTCTATGGATCACTCTTCGTTTCGCTCTTTTTCGAGGTTTTTCTTCTTATCACTTATCTAGAGGTGCGTGAAGAGATCAAACTTGAGGATACTATGATTGCGAAAGGTCCCAAATCCTTTCCATCTGTCACAGTAATCGTCCCCTGTTTCAATGAGGAAAAGACTGTGATCAAGAGTATTAAGTCTATTCTTAATCTTGATTACCCAAGAAGTAAACTCAATCTCATCCTTGTTGATGATGGATCAGAGGATGGTACTTGGAAATCATTACGGAAGTTCAGAGCTCATCCTCAGGTTCGCATTATCACGAAGGAGAACGGTGGCAAACACACTGCAGTCAACTTGGCACTTGAGGGAGTGACCACTGACCTAGTGGGATGTCTTGATGCGGATTCTTTTGTCACTCCTCTAGCTTTAAGGAAAATTGTTCCCTATTTTGACGATGCTACTATTATGGCCGTTACTCCTTCTATTAAGATTTATGAGCCGAAAGGAATTTTGCAATACATTCAGAAGACCGAATATAGCTGGTCTATCTTTCTGCGACGTATGCTCTCCTCGCTTGGTGCTCTCTATGTGACACCGGGACCCTTCTCTATCTTTCGTACTCGAGTCTTCCATGAATTGGGTGGCTACAAGAAAGCTCATATGACTGAAGATATGGAAATGGCTATGCGTATGCAACAAAACCATTACAAAATTGTTAATTCTCATGGTGCTTATGTATACACTGTAGCTCCAGCCAAACTCGGAGCTCTGGTTAAACAAAGGGTGCGTTGGACCTACGGTTTCCTCAATAATGCCATAGACTATCGTGCTGTTTTCTTCAATAAAAAATACGGTCATTTCGGAATGTTTATCATGCCTATTGCCACACTTTCTGCTGTAACCTCGCTCGTCTTGGTTAGTCGGGTGTTGGTGAATTTTATTTCTAATTTGTGGCACACTTTCGTCCGTTTCCAGACGGTTGGATTTAGTGGCAAGTTTTCTTTTCCCTCGTTTGATTGGTATTTCATAAATACTGGAGTACTACCTATGGTCGTAATTACTGCTCTTATACTCACTTTAGTGATTCTCTTCCTAGCTATGAGATTGGCTGATGGCAAGTTTAGTTTTTCGAGAGGTTTGGTTTATTATCTTTTCTTTTATGCTTTCCTCACTCCTCTCTGGCTTACTCAATCACTTTGGAAGACTATCTTCCGCAGGCAGATCTCTTGGCGCTAGGGCATTTGATTTCTTTTGTAAATTGTTTATTGTGTATTGGAAATTGATAATATGGTTGATTCCAAGAAATATCTAGTCGCTTTCCTTATCACTGCTGCCATTTTCGGTACAGCAGTTTTTGCCAGTTCAGTTCTTACCACCAAGAAGCTTGAGGATGTCAGAGCTATTGAGAACCGTGTGGCCTTGGATATCCTTTCTTCAGAAACACAATTTGCGCTTCTTGAGGAAACCTCTTGTCGTGATATTGGTCCAGGTTTTCTTTCTCAAGAGCTGGGACCCTTGGGTGAGAAACTTTCTTATGCTGAAAATCAAAAAGGCTTCAATGACCAAGATGTTGAAAGTCTCAAGCGATCCTATTTCCTTCTTGAGATTAAGGATTACTTACTTATGAAGAGATTAACTGAGAAGTGCAATATCAAACCAACCTTTATTCTTTATTTCTACTCGACTGAAGATAAGTGCGATGATTGTGAAAAAATGGGTTATGTGCTCACTGCTCTTCGCAACAAGTATCCAGATTTGCGTGTTTACTCCTTTGATTATCATTATGAGGTAGGAGCTATCAAAACTCTGGTTTCCATTTATAAAGTGAAAAGTGAATTACCGGCAATTATTGTTAATGGACTACCTTATTATGGTTTCAGATCAGTGGAAGAGTTGGAGGACGAGATCCCAGCACTTAGGCTTCTGAAGACGGCTACTACTACGAAGGCTACTACAACGACATTTTAATTTTTATTTGGCTTGGGAAGGTTGTGGTAGAATAAAATTTCGCCGCCTTAGCTCAGTTGGTAGAGCAACACTTTTGTAAAGTGAAGGTCCCCAGTTCAAGCCTGGGAGGCGGCTCCAAAATTTGAGCTTGACAATAATTCTCTAGTATGCTATACTCTTAAAAGAGCTGTAGCTAATCCAGAGCAACTTAATGCACTCATGTAGGAGTTTATTAAGTTGTTCTGGATTTTGAGCTGCTGGATCCGGGGCAACCCGTTGAACCACAGCAGCAAAAGGGAGGGCCTCATGGCCCCACAAAACCAGACGAGCATGTCGTTTCTGTCATTCGGCGTTAACGGTGGGAAGCTTGTAGAGGGGGTTAACGCCCCTTACGTCTACAAACCAGGCAATCGTCCCCGTCGTGGCGTGATCCTCGGAGCTCGGCAACGGAACATCGTTGTTGACAAGGATGGTTACGAGCACGCGACGTTCAAGCCCCTCAAGGGGTCGCAGACGTTGTTGGGGAGTCAGGACTCTCCACCCGAATTCAGACACGGCCGGTTCGTCAAGGGAAGCGTGGAGACGATCGGCAGGCAGCACTTCATCACTGCCCCGGTTGGTGACGGTAAGCACCAGATTCTCGTGCAAACGGGACTCCCGACTAATCCTCGGGTAGCTCTCGAAATGTACGATCGACTTCAGAGGGAAGGGAAGCTCCCCACAGCCCACGGGTACCTCATTGACGACGGCACACTCGAGCTTGCGTCGGCGAAAGCCGATGACTCAGTGACCGTTGAAGGTGAGGAGGTGCCGACTGGCCTTCGCGGGTTGGTCAAGCACATTCGTTGGGCGGTCTCACGAGACCGCGTTCCGACCACGGACATCCCACTTTGGAGGGAGGACTATCTTTATGCCTCTCCCGGAGCTGAGATCTTCGTCTTCGGCGCGTACGGGGAAACGACCCGTCTCGTCCTTCAGCAGGATGGGACCCTACGTCAGGAGGCCAGCGCCTCCCTGATGGCTCGTCAGAAGTTCGACGAGCAGGAGTTGAAGCGAATCGCCAAGCGCAAGGCCGAGAAGGCTGAGCGTGAGGCTAAGAAGGTTCTGGCGGGGGAAACCCCAAAAGAGTAGTGTGAAGTGCGTGAGCCCGGCCGCGATCTCGCGACCGGGCTCTTTTAATTCTAATCAGGCATTTCTATTACAGACAACTTCTTCACTCTTGGTTTGTATACTCTCTTTTTCTTCACTACCTTACTGGGAATAGTTTGAGATGGAGTGATTGATGGCGTTATTGGTACAACCTCATTTTCAGTTGGCCAGGATTCATTGATCTCCCCCGTTCCCTTCTCAATTTCAGAAATACTTTTGAAAAATTCACTAATACCGTCAGATTTTTTTAAAAGCTTACTACTCCTCATATCTCTCATATATTCATTACTTCTCTCTCTCGTATAGATTTTGACACGATTCCAAAAGCCTTTCAATTTTAGAGGTAATTGCTTCTTGAACCAGAAGGCAAATTTATCTTTGCCATGAGTATATTGATGCAAGGCTTCATGATGAAGAGAGCGAACACTCTCATCCCCTTTAGAAATAGCACGCAAGATAATAGGAGTTCGCTTCTCTTTCTCCTCAATCCTCTTTGAGAGTGTGAGAGTAAGAATAATGGCTCCTGAGATTACAAAGAGCGTAAATGTAAACATAAGCTAATTTATAGAGAAACGAGTAAATTTACCGATCTCTGTACGTTCACCAAACTTCTGGACAGTATTGTTGATAATATCTCCGATGGTCTCGCCATTACCCTTGATAAATACTTGTTCCATGAGCATCTCAGTGCTCTCCGGAGACATGGCTGCGATGTGCATGGCAATATCTCGTGCGACCTTCTTAAACTCAGGATTCTTGGCAACAAAATCTGTTTCAGAATAGAGCTCCACCATAGCTCCCACTGTATCACCAGAGTGAATATAAGCTGCTACAGCTCCAGCTCCAAGATTACGCTCCCCTTTCTTGGAGGCGATCTCTGCCCCCCTCTTTTTCAAAAGTTCAATAGCTTTAGTCCTATCTCCACTAGCTTCCTCAAGTGCTTGTCGGCATTGCATGATAGAGAGTCCTGTTTCCTCTCTAAGCGCTTTGATTTGTTCCGTTGTTATCATTAGATTCTATTTTACCCTTTTTATAAGCTTTGACCAATTCACTAAGGATAAAAGCGATAGATTGCCTAGAAGCATCATTACCCGGAATAGCGTAATTGACGGTGAAGAGATTTGAATCTGAGCCAACAAGTGCGACAATAGGGATATTCATTTTCTTGGCTTCATTTACAGCGATGTACTCCTTCCTTGGATCAATCACTACGAGAAATTTTGGCAAGGCCTTGAGGTTTGAAAGGCCACTAAAGTAGAGGTTTAACTTATCAATTTCGCGGTCTATAAGTAGACGCTCCTTCTTGGTATATTTTGCCAATTCTCCTTTCTCACGTTGAGTGGTGAGTTCATCTAGACGAAAAATACGTTTCTTGATTTCAGAAAAGTTAGTAAGAGTTCCTCCAATCCAACGACCTGCTACGAAGGGCATTTCAAGTTCACGACCGGAGTTGATGATAGCTTCGCGAGCCTCAGATTTTCCACCTACAAAAAGGCCCATGACTTTCTCCTTACCCTTACTTTCTACGAAGGTCATGGCTTTCTTCAATTCAAGACTAGTTTTCTCTAAATCAAAGATTTCTATCTTGTTTTTAGCACCAAAGATGAATGGTTTGGCAGAAGGATGACGACGAGCTTTGACAAAGCCGAAATGCGCTCCTACGCTAAATAAAGAGTCTACGAGATTACTATCAGTTTCTTTTTTCATGTGATAATTTTGCGATCCCAATTCTGGGACAGGTCCTGTGTCATGGACCTTGTGCTTATGGGTTAATGCTAATACGGGTGACCGTTTCCAGTTGTTTTAAGCTCAAAGACTATATCAAAAAGGGCTTTTTTAAGCAAGAAAAGGCCCGCATGGTTAGCGGGCCCCGAGGATCTAGCAGTTTCTTACGCTGCTCTCGCTCTGTCGTTCACTTCGTTTAGAAACCATCCCCAAGCAGCTTGACACTTGTGTATGTGGCAATCCATTGTCACCTCAAGTGCAATGAGTAGCCGTCGATCGAACTCGAAGACTTGCTCTGGACTAATGGTATCAAGCAACCTGGATCCCGTACCTCTGTAGTAACGACGGCAAGGTTTGCGGTATCCTCGGTGGACTTCGCAAAATAAGAAATCCATGATCGAACGGTATTCGTTCATGATGTTCTTGGAGCCGATGTTCCCTAGTGCAGTGACGTAATCGCTGTTGTCGAGGAGTAGCGCTTCTGCCCGAGGAAAGATTGACTCGGTGATTCCTCCGACACAGTCAAGAGCTTGAGTAATCGCAATTTGGGTCGATAATCGAAGGTCCAATAGATCTCCTTCCCTAGATAGGGTATTGTGCTTCCTACTCAACAATGCAACACTTTCTGATAAGATGCAAATCTATTTTGTAAATTGGGAGAAGCGAAGGACTCCATATTGGTCCTTATCACTTTTTTGATAAAGTGGATGCTGGGCCAGGTGGCTTGCCTGCTCGGGTTCATGTTCCAGATATAACACTCCTAGAGGAGTAAGATGATTACTTGCTTGATTTAGAATTCTACTGATTACTTCAAGACCTCCCTTGCCTCCATACAGAGCTTTCTCTTCGGTGACCCAATATTCCGTCTCAGTTCTTGGGATAAGAGGTCTTGAATCGAGGTGGATTTGAGTATTGATAAACGGCACCCAACCTATGCTGTAGGCTTCAGGTTCTTTCTCCATCTTCAAGAGCTTCGAGTATCTTGTCCAAGTTTCCTTGCATAAAGCTTTCGATATCGTGGATAGAAAATCCAATACGATGATCTGTAACCCGATTCTGAGGGAAGTTGTAAGTCCGAATTTTTTCCGAACGATCCCCCGTGCCTATCTGACCCTTCCTTTCGGCAGAGAGAGATTTGGCGGCCTTTTCTTCTTCTAGTTGTTCTAGTTTGGCAGCCAAGATCGACATGGCTTTCTCCTTGTTCTTGAGCTGACTTCTCTCTGAAGTACATTTCACTTCTATTCCAGAAGTTTTGTGTATGATGCGTACAGCGGTCTCAACCTTGTTTACATTTTGTCCTCCTGCGCCACCTGAGCGGAAAGTATCAATTTCTATATCTCCTGGTTTAATTTCAATATTGGTCTTTTGACGAATAGGAAGAACAGCCACAGAAGCAGTTGAGGTGTGAACTCTCCCCACCTTCTCTGTTTCTGGCACTCTCTGAATACGATGAACTCCTGTTTCGTAGCGAAGTGTGCGATAGCAATCTCTGCCGCGGATTTCAAAAACTAGTTTATCTATTTCTGCAACTTGCCAATTCTGTGTCTTGGCATAAGCGATATACATCTTAGCCAGTTCTTGGGCAAAGAGTCCTGCTTCATCTCCTCCGGCACCAGCTCTTATCTCAAGTATTATCTCGTTGGGGAATTCTCCCTCTCCTTCTTCTGTCACTACCTCCGCTAGAATTCTGTCCATCTCAGCAAGAATCATAGTTTTCGATTCTTCATCGACTAGATCTTGGTAGGTTTTAGCGAGATATGCTGTTTTAGGATTATTTTTATATTTTTCCAAATCTACATTCATTAAAAATTAGGTTAATTATTTTTTGCTCTTGGCTTTGGCCTGTTTTTGCTTAAAGCGTTCTACGCGTCCAGCCGTATCAAGAGTCTTGTCTTGTCCGGTATAGAAAGGGTGGGTAGCAGAAGAGATTTCGATTCGAAAAACTGGGTGCTTGTGCTTGTCAGCTTTACTCTTAGCCATCTCGGTAGTTTTAACAGTAGAAGGAATCAGAAATTCCGTCCCATCGGAGTTATCGATGAAAAGTACCGGTCTATAGTTGTCTGGGTGAGTCTCTTCTTTCATTACTGCAGAATTATACGGATTTTGGTTAAATTAAGCAAATTTTTGACATATTACAAAAATCTTAACAAATCTGCGATCGCTAAAGATGTTAAGATTGAAAATTTAAAAATTGATTGAAAATTCTAAATTGAGAATTACAAATTTTGAAGAGGATCGATCATACTTGTTTGAATGGATGAGGCACGACTCATGACTTGATTACCATAGCTGGCAATGTGATTGGCTGCGGAACACTTCCGTCCAGAATAATATTTGCAGGCTGCGTTTCTTTCGGAAGTAGTGTCCCCTGCTGCAGCACCATTACCCTGGAGAAGATAGGCGGAGGCCATGATGGCGTCAGCTGCATTCCACGGATCAGCAGTATTCTTGCCCATAGCTGAGGCTACTTTCTCAGCAATGATATTCCATGTGGAGGGTATAAATTGTGTTGGACCCATAGCTCCGCCATATCCACTAATACCAGCAATAGGACAGGAAACACGTGTAGAAAGTGGATCACGTCCGAGATTATTTAAAATACTTTGGAGTAGTGGTAGGTCACGAGTGGGATGAATACCATTACTCCAAATATAACCCGAGGTCACATTTTTTGTTTGACCGGTTGAAAGGTCTGTGATCAAACAACGACCAACATTTGCTCCCAAGTTTGACTCCTGCTGAAGGACTGCCAGAATGAGGGCTGATCTCACTCCTGTTTTAGCACTTGCGCTCTCAGCATATTGAAGTGCGGTACCAAAGGGGATGGCTCCAACGTCCACAAGAGGAAAAAGAATGGCACGAATTTTGGAAGCTTTGGCTTCTCGGTCTACCAAAACTTGAGAGTAGGTTTTCTCATTATTCTGGCTCACCGCGAGTAAGATCTTTTTCTCGTTGTTGGCGATTTCTACCTCCTTTTTAGTAATTTCTATAATTGCCTTAGCTGCAGCGGTTTCGGCCTTTTTTCTATCAAGTACAATTTTTTCTGCCTCGGTAGCAGCTCTATCCGAACGCAATAGGTCAAAAAGATTATCCAGTGCTTCCTCAGTAGAAGCATAAGTATCTAGATCTATGAAGAATTCCGAAAGAGCTTTATTGGATAACAAAGTTTCAACTAGAGAGTAGGATTTAATATCGTTGGTTTTGCGCAAAATTTCGGCAATGGCCCTCTTCCCCTTATCTATACGTTTGTCTAGAATATCAATTTGAGAAACTTTTACTGCAATATCTTTATTGAGGTTGGAGATGGCAATATTCTTGCCCTTAATGTTCGCCTGAGCCGCGTTAATCTTGGCTGTTAATACAGCAACATCACGAGAGAAGGAAGCGCTTTTCAGCTTGGTCTGATTTAAAAGAGTGGTGGCCTCGGATGCCTCTTGTTCGCAAGCTTTGAGCTCAAGTTCTAATTGAGTTTTACTTTTGCCATCAGTAACATTACTACAAACTACTTGTGCCGAAGTAAATATCGGAGATATTAAAAAGAAGATTATAAAAAATAAGAAGAACTTGGACATTAAAAATTTCTAATTTCCTTGCTTTTCCTCTGGAGTGCTCTCTATAGTCGTAGTAGGCTCTTTTTCATCTGTTTTGCCCTTCTTCTCCACTTCGATTGAAGAAAGATCTATTGGAACAACCTCTTCCTCCTTTTCCTCACGTGGAGCAGAAACTGTGGCGATTACGTCTTCAGAATTAATCTTGAGTTCAACACCAGCTGGAAGTGGAATATCCTTGGCTAGAATCTGATCACCGAATTGTATGAGAGTACTAATATCTACAGTGATATTGTGGGGCAAATTTTTTGGCATTGCTTCGACTTTAAGTTCATGGATAACCTTTACAAGAGTGCCGCCTAGATCCTTAACTGCTGGAGAAATACCCATAAATTCTACCGGAAGAGCCACTTCAACCTTGTGACCCTTCTCAAAGATGTAAAAATCTGCATGAAGTACCCTGCCTGAAACTGGATCAACACTAACATCATGAATAAGGCTTTCTTTGGGTTCGATTACTTCTCCTTTTTCATGAAGAGCTAGGGTTACAACAGTAGATTCGCCTGCCTCCTTCCAAACCTTAAGAAAATCCGTAAAACGAAGAGAAATAGAGGTGGATATTTCCTTCCTGCCATAAAAGACAGCAGGAATTTGTCCTGCTTTACGGATTTCACTCGGAGAGGTATTTAGGTCACGCTTTTCGGCTCTTAAGGTAAGCATAGACCTTATTTTAACTCAATTTTCTATAAAAGAAAAGTGCGGAGCGTGCATGCACGCTCCGCACCCAACCTTAGTATTTCGGGGGAAGAAAAATAGAAGCCTGAATGAGGACGATACCTATCATCAGGATCCCCGCCGAAACCATAGTCCACCAGTTCCAAAGTTCAATGGAAGCGGTGGAGATGCTTGGATTGGGCACAAGCCAAGTGAGATAAAAGGAGGTCACGGCCAGAAATGCGCCGGCGACCATGAGGAAAGTCCCGCCAATGAAGGCAAGAGTTTTGACCGCTATCTGGATCTTCAAACGAAGGTTACTACTGAGGCAAACCTGTCTCCACATCATTTGCATATCAGTCTCCAAATAAACCTTACCACAAGTATAAAAAAAGAAAAGACGCCAGATTGCTCTGGCGTCCTCCCCCGTTCCCTTAGTGGACCATGTGGGCGATCGCGCCCAAACGATGCCACTTCAGCACCGTGGCCGAGCTGATGTTGCGTCGGCTGAGCTGGCGCTTGGCTTGGAGGGCCAATGCCACCATCTTCTTATCCCATCCTGCCGCCTGGAAGGCGGTTGAAAGGGAGTTGAAGGGACGGCGCGTCGTGTTGGTCGTGTAGTTCATACTAGCTCCTTGAGCTGGAGGATTCCTACCGGAGGGTAGGTGTCCAAGCTCATCTATCTATGATGATAGCATAGTATACAACTCTTGTCAAGTAAATTTATGGATTGTAGTCTAGATGTGATTCTAGGTACTCCAGACTACCTATCCCCTTTTCTGAATTAGTAAAGGGAACCTTTTTTCCCGGATTAAAGATATTTTCTGGATCAAAGATTTGCTTAATTTTTCTGAATAACTCAAGTACTTCAGGTGAATAAATTTTTCCTAGATATGGCGTACGAACTATGCCATCGTTGTGCTCCCCTGTCGTTGAACCGTGATACTCAGATACAAGTGAGTAGAATTCGTTTGCAACGGGTAAAAGTTTCTTACGTTCGCTAGGAAGCTTTAAGTCCATGAGAGGAATGATGTGGAAATTACCATTCCCAGCATGACCCGCAATATTGATATCAATATCATACTTCTTAAGTATTTTCTTGGCTTTCGGTAGAAACTCAGGTACCTTTTCTACCGATATACAGAAGTCATCTATAAAGGGGGCTGTCCTCTTGCCCCTTACATGTTCACGTAGGAGATTGAACGATTCTCGACGCATAATCCAAAATTTTTCTTCTTCAGAATCATTTTCTATCACTCTATGCCAAACTTTAAATACTTTGAGAGTTTCAGTAATCTCTCTAACCTTCCTTTTCACCTCTTCCTCAGATTCTTCCGCAATTTCGGCCAGCACTATGAGCTCAGGTAGACCACCCATACGTACACCAATAATAGCTTCTGGAAGAAACTTCGCTATGAAGGAGAAGAAATTGCTTCCAGCCTTCTTGGCAATTTCTGGCATGAAGTGGATACCTAGTTTCAGAGTATCCTTGTCAAAAGTTTCCAAACTTTCTGGATTATGTGGAAGTATGGTATTGACCACCTTCGGTAATTCTTCCCAAGTATTGAAGAAGATTGCGATCAGATCGTGGTGAGTTTTGACCTTCTCAAGTTTAATCTCTGCCTGAGTAAGTATGCCAAGAGTTCCTTGTGAGCCCACCAAGAGTTTATTGAGATCAAAGTATTCTTCCTCTGATTTTTCGTTTAGAATATTCCAAAGATAATAACCTGCTGAATTCTTGGAAACCTTCGGTTTAGCGTTCTGGATTAGTTGCTTATTTTTTTCTATTAAATTGAAAATTTCCTTGTATAAATTTCCTTCAAAATCTCCTTGAGCCATCTTTATATCAAGAATACTTCTTGATATGGGTTGGACCAAATACTCCTTGCCATCAGCAAAAATCCATTTAGCATTTTTAATAAAATTCTCCATCTTACCGTAACGCAGAGATTTTTCTCCAGCACAATTGTTGCCTATCATTCCTCCGAGAGCAGCCAAGTTTTTCGAAGCAGTATAACAAGGTAGGATCAAACCTTTCTCCAAAGTCTTCTTTTCGAAATCTCTGTAGAAGGCTCCTGGTTCGACCGTAATCGAGGATTTGTCAAAGACCGTCTTTGACAGAGAGATGTTCCCAATTTTGTTCAAATACTTGGTGACATCAGCGACTATAGATTCACCTAGTGGCCCACCAGACATGTCAGAACCTCCTGCACGTATGGTCAAGAAAATTGTGGGATCACTAACCCTATGATCATCAGCAAATTTCACGAGATTAGAAAGATCATTCACATCCCTTGGCCAGACTACTAATTTGGGAGTAACTTTGAAAAGGCTTGCATCACGAGAATAAGTTTCGAGAGTGGTGGTGTCATCAAAAACCTCACCTTTGAAAAATTTCTGAATTTCTTCTTTCATACTTCTTGCACCCTATTTCTTATTTCATATTATTAAAAACCCTAAGTTTGGCTGTTACAATTTTTTTCATCTCCTCCACTCCTTCAGCCATAAATTTATAAGGTGCGACTTCATCAGTACTCATGATGGATTTTTTGATTCCTTCTTTATATGCGATACGAAGTTCAGTGTTGATATGCACAATACGAACACCTGCTTTGATAGCAGCCTGAACCTCATCATCAGTGTTGCCTGAGGCACCATGAAGAACTAGAGGAATTTTGACTACCTTCTTGATTTCTTTAATACGCTTGATATTCAACTTCGGCTCGCCAGAACGAATTAGACCGTGGATGTTGCCGACAGATGGGGCGAAAAGGTCGACCTGAGTTTCCTCAACAAACTTGGCTGCATCCTCGGGTGTAGTTTGGGTCTTTTCGGAGACACCCTCTGGAATCTCATCGTGGAAAGATGAGCTTCTACCAATAAAACCTAGCTCTCCTTCGACTAGCATTTGGGGGTGGTGTCTCCTTGCATATTGGACTACTTCCCGAGTCATCGCCACATTCTCCCCAAAGGGTTTCTCTGCACCATCAATAATAACTGCATCATACTTCTGGTCCACTGCTTCCATAGAGGCAGGAATAGAATAAGTATGATCCGCATTAAGAAAAACAGGTAATCCCTTCTCCTTTGCAACTTCCACCAAGGCTCGAATTTCAGCTACTCCCAGGAATGAACGTTCGTTCTCAGAGACTCCGATAATGACCGGTACACCAAGTTCGGTTGCACTTTCTACCACGGCCTTGAAACCTTCAGAGTCAGAAATATTGAAATGGCCGATGGCTACTTTTTTCTCCTCTGCCCAATCAAGGTATTCCTTAAGAGTTTTCATAAATTTAATTCTAACATGATATAATTTTTAGCAATGTACGACTTTATTGCTATTGGAGATACTGTTACGGATGCTTTTATCAAACTCAGAAATGCCGAGGAAATTACCAATCATGGCACAAGGGAATTGTGTATGCCCTTTGCCGAAAAGATTCCCTATGAATCTGTTGAAGAAGTGGTAGCAGTGGGTAATAGTGCCAATGCCGCTGTCTCAGCTGCTAGGCTCGGTTTGAAAACTGCTCTAGTCACCCACCTAGGACAGGATCAGCATGGACTAGATTCTTTGGCTAAACTTTCCAGTGAAAAGATTGATACACAGTTTATAACAGTCGAGGAAGGTAAAAAGACCAATTATCACTATGTACTTTGGTTTGAGGCGGACCGTACTATTTTGGTCAAGCATGAAGAGTATAACTACCAGTTACCCCCACTTAGTGGTTCAACCACTAAGTGGCTCTATCTATCGTCTTTGGGTGGAAATACGTTGGATTACCATATGCAGATTGTGGAATATCTTAAGAAGCATCCAGCTATTCAGCTCGCCTTTCAGCCCGGAACCTTCCAACTGAGTCTTGGAGTAGAGAAACTCAAGGGTATTTATGCTCGAACCAAGGTTTTCTTTTGTAATGTTGAGGAAGCTGAACGTGTGCTTGGTATGAATACTCTCGGTATTGAAGAATTATTGAAAAGAATGCGTGCGCTTGGTCCTGAAATTGTAATTATTACTGATGGTCCTAAGGGTGCGTATGCCTATGATGGTGAGAAAGTGTACACACAACTTCCCTATCCAGATCCCAAGCCTCCGTCTGAACGTACTGGGGCGGGAGACGCCTTCGCTTCTACTACTGTCTCTGCTCTAGCTCTTGGCAAAGATCTTCAGACAGCACTTTCCTGGGGAGCAGTGAATTCAATGTCAGTGGTTCAGCATGTGGGAGCCCAGAAGGGCCTACTTTCTCGTGAAGAAATAGAAAAGTATTTGAAAAAT
>CAZGIA010000001.1:0-11234 GCA_964526075.1 uncultured Candidatus Saccharibacteria bacterium | reverse complement strand
TAAAATAAAGTCAACTATCGCTTCAAAATTCTTTTGACTGCTTTCATGATGGCATCCTTGCCCATACCATAGTGTTCGATCAATTCTTCTGGCGTACCAGATTGACCAAATTGGTCATGAACCCCTATAAACTCTATAGGAACTGGATAAACTTGAGCGAGATACTCAGCCACGGCCGAACCCATACCTCCACTTACCTGATGTTCTTCAACTGTTACGATTTTTTTCACACGTTTTACAAAATTTAATATCCCTTCTGCATCAAGAGGTTTGATGGTAGAAAGATTCATTACTTCTACTTCTATACCTTCTTCTTCCAATTCTTTGGCAGCCTGAAGAGCTTTGTGAAGGAGTGCACCAGTTGCAATAATTCCAACTTTTGGATCCTTAGTTTCCCAATAAACTTGAGCTTTGCCAATTTTGAAAGGAGTTTTCGCCGTAGTCATAATCGGTGTTTTCTCGCGAGCTAGTCGGAGATAAACAGGTGTGCCAGTTTCTACTGAGGCAAGAGTAGCCTTCTTTGCTTCAAGGGAATCGCAGGGTGAGAGGACTATCATTCTTGGAATAACACGAGTAATAGCGATGTCCTCAATAGCTTGGTGTGTGCCACCATCTGGACCTACTGAAACTCCGGTATGAGAACCAGCAATCTTGACTGCTTGGTTGTTGTAGCAAATAGTGGTACGAATCTGTTCCCAATTCCTACCAGGAGAAAACATGGCGTAGGAAGTGATAAAAGGAATTTTGCCCATAGCGGCCATACCTGAAGCTACTGAAGCTAGATTCTGCTCAGCCACTCCCATTTCGATATATCTCTTGGGAAATTTTTCAGCGAAGAGATTCATTTTTGTAGATTCTATCAAGTCTGCACAGAGACCAACCACATTTGGATTCTTCTCTCCTGCTTCAAGCAAACCTTCTCCGAAACCCTGGCGGGTAGGAAGTTGCTCGACTTTCGCATCGAACATTTTAGTATTTAATTTCAGTTCTGAGTTCAACATATTACTGATGTTCTGATCTAATTTTTCCACCCAAGGTTCTTAGTTCACAAATTGCTTTAGTATAATCCTCCTTAGCTGTTTTGGGATTTGGATCATACCCATGCCAGCGGTAATCTCGCTCAAACTCTGGCACTCCTCTACCAGCAATGGTGTGTGCAATAATTACTGTCGGCCTGTCAAAGACGGTCTTTGACAGGTTGAAGGCATTGACTATTTCCTCAATATTATGTCCATCAATTTCAATCACATACCAATTCCAAGCTTTCCACTTGTCTGAGAGAGGTTCAAGTGGCATGACATTCTCAGTGTAGCCATCGATCTGGATATTGTTTCGGTCTACGACCGCAACGAGATTATGAAGTTTTTCTTTGCCAGCCAACATAGCAGCTTCCCATGTTTGACCAGATTCTAGTTCACCATCAGAAAGAAGAGCATAAATACGACGGCTACTAGTTGGTCCCCAATCAATTCTATCTGCAAGTGCCATACCCACAGCTTGAGAAAGTCCGGAAGCCAGTGGTCCAGAGCTAATTTCTAAAAATGGTAGGAAATCACGATGTGGATGACCCTGAAGACGTGAGCCAAATTTTCTCAGTGTTTTGAGTTCAGATAGTGGTAGATAACCAGCATGAGCGAGAGTGGCATAAAGTACCGGACAGATATGGCCATTACTCAATACCAATCGATCTCGCTCTGGCCAATTGGGTTCCTTGGAATTATGTTTAAGAGTATGGAAATAGAGCACGGTAAAGATATCTGCCATATCAAGAGGACCAGCTGTGTGTCCAGAACCCGCTTCAATAAGCATTTCTAGGATGGAGATGCGAATTTCTCCTGCCTTTTTGGTAAGTTTGAAAATTTTCTCTTCTGTGAGTAAGGAATCCATTGAGAATATTATACTTCATTACAAATTATTGTTTAAGCATAGCCCAGAGTTCGTTGAAATGGGAGCCAACTATCAGACGATCAGCACCAAGCTTGAGAAGTTTCTCGTAATTGTCCTTGGTCACACCACCATCAACACTGATAGGAGTATCTGGAAATTGCTTCTGAAGTTCAGCCAATCTAGCGAAGATACGTTCGTCAAGTTGGCCTCCCTGTACCCCAATTTTCTCAATAGACATAAGATGGATGAAGTCTACAAAATCAACGAACGGGATTACTTGATCAAGTGGCTTACTTAAATCCACCGCCAACCCTATCTCTGCCTTACTACGAAACTGAGCCAATGAAATGCCAGCTGTGTGTACACTTAGACGTTTCGCCCCTCTATCGATCCACTTTTTCATAATTTTTTCTGGTTCCTCAACCATAAGGTGAACTTCGAAATCTTGTTTAATTTCTATCCAAATATCTTCTTCAAGCACATCTAAGTGGATGAAAGTAATTTCGGGAGGCAGAGCATCAGTCTTCTCTTTTAAATCCTCCTCGCTTGTAGGTAGAACGGCTGGAATAATTTCATGCATACTATTGGTCTAATTTTTCTATACGTCTCACATGCCTCTCGTCTCCACTGAAAGGGGTTTCCAGCCACATTTGAACCGCCTCCAATGATTCCTCACCAACCAAACCAGCGCCCAGAGACAAAATATTAGCATCATTGTGGGCCCGAGAAAGTCTCAATGGTTCACGATTGCCACCATACCAAACAACAGCTCTTACACCTCTTAACCTATTCGCACAAATAGCTTCTCCTTGACCTGATTTGCCAATCACTATCCCTCGACTTCGCTCGGGATCACTCCCTACTGCTGTCGCAACGGGAATGACAAAATCTGGATAGTCGTCTTGTGGATCAAATGTGAAGGCCCCCTTGTCTTCAACTTCGTGACCGAGCTCTTTCAAAAAGGGAATGAGCTTCCCCTTCAGTTCAAACCCAGCGTGATCTGATCCAATATAAATTTTCATTACTTGATAGTTGCTCCCAGTTTGATTACATGATTAATAAGTGAGTAGGTGTATCCCATCTCATTATCATACCAAGAGTAAACTGCGCAAAGATCACCACCTGTAACATGAGTGAGGGAAAGGTCGGCTATTGCCGCATGCTTGTCACCAATAATGTCAGTTGAAACCAATTGATCACGTGTAGCAGCAAATATGCCCTCCCATCTTTTATCATGTGAAGCATTTTCAAGAATAGTATTGATTTCTTCTTTAGTAGTATTTCTTTCTGCTAGAAAAACTACTGAGGAAAGTGAGCCAGTTGAAACAGGGACACGCATAGCCACACCATCAAATTTTCCAAGTAATTCATGTATCGCTCTTCCGACTGCAATAGCTGCTCCAGTAGTTGAAGGCACTATGTTGATACCTGCAGCCCTACCTCGTCTGTAATCCTCACCTTTAGTTATTCCATCAACTAGAGACTGAGTAGCAGTGTAACCATGCGCAGTATTGAGAAAAGCTTTCTTGATACCAATAGTTTCATTTAAAATTTCCATAATAGGTGAGACAGAATTGGTAGTGCAAGAACCGTTTGAGGTGATGACACATTTAGCTAGGTCCCCTTCATTAACACCCATGAGAACAGTTTTCGCTTCATCAGTATCCTCATCCTTGGCTGGTGCAGTGATGACTACGCGTTTAGCACCCGCTTCCCTATGGACGAGAGCCTTTTGATAGCTTTCAAAAACACCAGTGGATTCAACCACGATATCGATGTTGAGATCCTTCCAAGGCAACTTTAGAGGATCTTTTTCTGAGAGAAACTGTGCAGTGAATTCTCCCTTCCAGTTCCCATAAACGCTGTCATACTTGAGAAGATATTTGAGATTCTCAAGGTCTCCCAAATCGTTCACTGCTATTACTTCAAGCTCCGGACGTTCTTTGGCAAGTTTATAAAAAGCTCTTCCAATCCGTCCAAATCCATTAATAGCAACACGAATAGTTTTCATTTACTCAATCTTATCACAACAACTTATGCACACCCCGCTGTCCCGAGGGTGACCCTCGGGACATTTTTGGCATATAATAATTTTATGGAAAGGAAAATAGTTTTTGTACCTGGTGAGTATTACCACTTGTTTAGTCGAGGAACTGAAAAGAGGAAAATATTTTTACAAAAGACTGATTATGAAAGGTTCGTGGCCTTACTTTATGTTCTGAATCAGAGTAAGACTTTTCAGCTCAGCCAATTTATGAAAAGAGGTAAGAAAAAAGTTTCCGATGTCTACAATATAGAAATCAGAGGTCCACTCGTTTCAATCCTGGCTTATTCTCTGATGCCTAATCACTTTCACTTACTCATCTCCGAGCACATTGAAGGAGGTATAACGAAGTTTATGAGCAAACTGTTGACGGCCTACTCAATGTACTTCAATACCAAATATGAACGCAGTGGTTCCCTTTTTGTCCATACGTTTCGCTCTGTCCATGTTCAAGATGACATTCACTTCAAACACCTGTTCAGTTACATTCACCTAAATTGTTTAGATTTGTTCCAATATAATTGGGCGGAGAATGGTATAAGCGATCTCGTAGCTGCTAACAACTTTCTGATCAAGTATAACTACTCCAGTTATTCAGACTTCCTTCCAGAAGGTACGCGTATGGAATCAAAAATTCTGGATATAGAAAAGACGCGCTACTTCCTAGAAAAGCCTGCGCTGAATATCAAGGAATATGAGCTATGGAATAGCTCGTCCCGAGGGTGACCCTCGGGACACTAGTCTGCTTTTAGTTCGGTTTTTTTGTGAGCGCGAGCATTCACTTCGTAACTCGTGTTCTGAGTTTCAAAAAAATTCACCAATTCAAAGACATCTGTTGCAGTACCCATCCACTTAGCTGGGTTGGTAGCCCCATAGTGAGGCTGAAGGCCCAACTCCTCTAATCTTCTGTCGGCCACATACTGTACGTACTGGTTCACATATTCGGCGTTCAATCCCAGAATGCCATTTGGAAAAAGATCTTTGTTGTAAGTAGTTTCAAGATCCACTCCCTCGATGATAAGGGTGCGGATTTCATTAGCGAACTCCTCGGTCAGAAGCTCTTGATTCTCTTCGAGGATAGTGTGAACGAGTTGAATGCCAAACTTGAGGTGGAGGGACTCGTCACGGATGACCCAATTAATCATCGAGCCGAAGTTCTTGAGAATATTCCTCTGACGGAAGGAAAGGGCGACCATGAAGCCGGAGTAGAACCAAATACCTTCCATTACGATGTTGGTAGCAACTAGATTTCTAATGAAATCCTTCTTCCCTTCTGTACTCTCAATATCAAGAGTGTTTTCGGTCATCCTCTTCATGAAGCGGTTGATGTAGGCTTCTTTGGCGACCATGGATGGCACATCGAGGTGAAGGTTGAAAATCTTCTCTTTATCAAAAGGGAAAGTCTCAAGCACATATTCAAATGAGACGCAGTGATTGGCTTCCTCCCACATTTGTTTAGCCAAGTAGAGATGAGCCTCGGGAGATTTGAGATATGGATAGATACCGAGAGCGATCGAGCGGTTCACAATCAGCTCCGCTGGATTGAAGAAGGCCATGAGGAAAGTGATCGAATGCCTCTCATCCTCAGTCATCCTGGCCCAATCCTGCAAGTCTTCCTGTAAAGCGATTTCGTGTGGGAACCAAGTGTTTCTCACAGCTTGAGTATAAAGATCATAAGCCCATTTGTAGCGAATGGGGTGAAGATTCATGTCGTCCGGAGTAGCTTTGCCGATGAGAGCCATAAGAGTAATTTATAATTAATAATAAACAATGAACAATTGGGTGCGGGCCCGAGTCTTTATTGTAAATTGTTTATTGTGCATTGTTGATAATTTCTACTGACAATCTTCACACAAGAGCGCATCTTGTGGATCCTCTGGGACATGCACAACCATCTTGGGTGGTTCGACTATTACTCCTACCGGAGTAATATGCACTTGCGCGAAACCTCGGGGCACAGGGGCCTCTTCGACTACCACTCTCTCAGGAATGAATGATACCAGTTTTGGTTCTGGCTCTGGAGCAACCACTACTACTTCTGCTTTAGCAAAATTAAGTTGAGAGCTAATAGCACCGAAGCCGACTGCCCCGAAGCCACGCTTACCGGTCATTTCTGATTTGTTGACCCTGACTGTAGATTGTTCAGCTGTATGACGAGGCTTCATGTGGAGATAGTAGGTAGTTTTCACCCCTTTTTCCCAAGCTGTTATATAAACCTTCATAGTGTCATCAATGTCGCGTGTTTCAAGATACATATTTCTCGAAAGACCCTGATCCACCCACTTCTGCGCACGAGCGGCCACCTCGATATAGGCATAAGGCGAAGTGGTGAAAGAAGTTTTGTAAACCTGTTTCAAATGATCCGGTACTTCTTCGATTGTGGAAATGTCTCCTTGATGAGCAATAATCTTCGGTCCGACAGATTCCCAAAGGCCCAAATTTTTCAAATCCTTCACCAAGTTCGGATTCATGTCCAAATACTTACCGGAGAGCGTGCTTCTAGAGAAAACTTGAGCAAAGCGCGGATCAATACCGGGAACAGTACCCGCGACGAGACCAATAGTAGCCGTTGGAGCAACAGCCATGAGAGTGGAATTTCTAATCCCGAGTTTGACCTTCTCTCTCAAAATATTCCAGTCTAAGCCCTTGTGCTTGGATTCTTTGAAAACTGAAAGTGGTTCACCGCGTTCCCTCTCAAGTCTGTGGATAGTGTCAATCGGTACCAGCCCCTTAGACCAACCAGAACCCTTGAAATGAGTATAGGATCCGCGTTCCTCTGCCAAACTGGCACTAGCATCAATAGCCATATAGGAAATAAATTCGAAGATTCTGTCAGTGAAGTCCCAAGCATGCGGAGAATCATAAGACATACCGAACTGCTCCAAAACATCAGAGAGACCCATGACACCAAGACCGATAGCGCGGTTCTCCTTATCAGATTTCACTGCTTCAGCAATGTTGAGTTTGTTGATATCTATAAGGTTGTCGAGCTGGCGCACTGCCAGACGAATGGATTGCTCGAGTCTCTGCCAGTTTACCTCCTTGTTGGAAACATGAGCACTCAGGTTGATCGAAGCGAGATTGCAGACAGCAATATTGTCCTTATCTTGAGGAAGTAGAATCTCGGTACAGAGGTTTGACATGTGAATCGTTCCAGTGTTGTTGTTGAGAGCGCGTACATTGGCTGGATCCTTCCAAGTAATCCAAGGGTGAGAAGTATTTTGCAGAGAAACAAGCATTTTCCTGAAAAGATCCTTGGCTGGCATTTTCTTAAACATACGAATACCACCATTCTTTGTCATTTCTACATATTTGTTGTAACGTTTGGAAAAGGCGGCACCATAAAGCTCGTTTAGATCTACAGTCTCGGCTGGATCGAACATATACCAATCCTCTTCCCTCTTCACACGATTCATGAACTCATCTGAGACAAAGGCGGCGGTATTGGCAGTCCTCATGCGAACATGATCATCACCAGCACTATGCTTCCAATCAATAAATTCTGGGAAATCATAATGCCAATTCTCCAAATAGAAACAGAGAGCGCCACGACGTTTACCAGCGCGCATGATGGCGTGAACGGCCACATCCATAATCTTGGCAAATGGGGCCGGACCAGAGGAAAGACCGTTATTGGACTTCAGCGGTGAGTTGGTGGCGCGTAGCTTGGTGAGAGAAACACCCAGACCACCAGTGTCCTTGGAGAACATCATCACGTCTCCTACTGACTTGGCAATATGAGTCATGTCGTCATGCACTTCCATGAGGAAGCAGTTGGAGAGCGAAGGACGAGCAGTGCCAGCACCGATGTTGGTAGAAGTACCTGGGATATAATCCATGCAACTCATCTTGTCGTAGAAGCGCGTGGCCCAGAGAGTCGGATTTTCTTCGTGGTAGGAAAGACCCATGGCTATTCTCATCCAATAAATTTGAGGAGTCTCCCAGTATTTCTTCTTGATCTCATCACGCAGAAGATAAAGATTGGAAACGGTATTCAATCCAGTATATTTGAAAAGTTCATCCCTCTCTAAATCCATGGCTAAGGCCAGAGCATTGAGATTGAAACGACCATCACCCATCCGAGCATCCAGACGACCATCCGCTACTGCTGTCCTAATATATTCTGAAAAATATTTGATATGTTTCTCTCTAAGATCACTTGGATTATCTTCGTCGTAATCCCCTATAGCAGACTTATAGAGAGTTTTGACGAGCAGTCTAGTAGCGATCTTGTCGTACTCTGGATCCTCCTTGATATTCTGGACAGCTGCGTTGATGGTGGCCTCATCCATCTCAGTAGTAGTGATGCCATCATAAATAGTGAGCTTGGTTTCTGTTGCAATCTGAATTACTTTAGAAATCGGATCAATCAGTCCTTGAGTTGCTCTCTCTATTGAGCGATTGATCTTATCGGCATTGAAGGGCTCCTTGCTACCGTCTCGATGAGTGATATTTTTGGTGATCAGAGTGGGTTGGAGCATAGTGGAAAAATATTTATAAATCTTACAGAAATTCCACTCTAAAAAATAGTGGATAACTCATCTATTAAGGATCTAAGAACAGCTTCGAACCAATGTCAATGCCTAGTGTTGACGAATTATCAGAATTGAGTTCTAACACATATTTCACAGGTACTTTTGAAGAGTAAACTCTTGGGTAGGAATTAGGACTGACTCCTTTTTCGATTCCTATTACTGTCCAATTTTCATCAATCCATACGATATCGATATCAAAAAGCATGTCCTTCATCCAGAAACCCTGATCTTCCGCTTTTTCAAAGATGAAAAGTAACCCAGTATCATTTTGAAGAGATGCCCTTCCCGAGAGGCCCTGCACCCTCTTAGTATCAGTGTCGGCAATTTCGACAGCGATACTCTTGTCGCCCACTCTCAGTACTGGTGTGTCGACCTGCCACGTTGACACAGGTTGCTGGAGAACCATATAGAAAGACCAAATGATGATAGCGAGTCCAATGATGAGAAAGAAAGTGTTTTTAAGCTTCTGCATTAAAAAAAGTATAACATTGCGAAACTCCCGTACCAAGGGTGACCCTCGGGACGGGAGTTAGAGATCAGAGTAATTTGCAGAAGTGAAGAACAAGCAAAAAGCCCCCTAAGGGGCTTTTTGCTTGAGTAATCTGAAGCCCTTGCTTCAGAAAGAGTTACATCGGACGACGATTCATTCCCGGAGCGCGAGGCTCGAGCGGACGAGCGACATTGACTGTCAACTTCCTTCCTTCGAAATCCTGGCCATTATACATTTCAATAGCCTTGTTAGCCTCTTCTTCAGAAGCCATTTCGATGAAGCCGAAGCCCTTACTTCTGCCAGTCATACGATCAATAATGATCGCTGAGGAGACAACGTTACCAGCCTTAGAGAAAGCTTCTCCAAGAGTAGCTTCAGTTGAAGTATAAGGAATACCACCGACGTACAGCTTTGTAGTCATTTTCTTTTTGCCGGCATTATTTTAAAGCCATGTAAGTGCCGGACTCCTCTCATTTCGCGCTCATCTTGGGAACAAATCCACAAGCAACCTCTCCACGAGAACCTTACATATCTCTATTATGACATACCTCCCTACCAATTGCAAAACCTGTGAATAACCCGCCTCAGGCTCTTTTATAAAGACTTCTATTTAAACCAATTCTTTATTTTGTTCCAGAGTAAATACTTGATACCTAAGAGTTCTAATCCGACAATGAGAAGAAAGCCTACCGGCGTAAATGGGGTCAGGACGGAGATGACGCCGATGACAATCAATCCTCGTTTTGGTTACTGATTATCTTTCTATACATTCTGACCATAAAGAGCGCCGCAATAATCCAAATCGCTCCCCAGATCAAAAGAACAATGATGTCTTTTCTTAGTGCGGCGTCAATAAAGTAAACGGTAACGAAAGCGTATGGGATTTCGGATATCGTAGTGGCCAGCAGGTATTTGAAAAACGGGTATCTGGCTATGCCCAGCAAGTAACCGGGAATTTCTGAAGGCAGGACAAAGCGCGAGAGAATTATTAAATTAAAACTTTCGCGGGTTCGCGCAAGAACATTGCTGTAATTATTTATTTTTTCTTCTGAAATAATTTTTCGAACAATCGGGTAACCCGCGTATTTTCCTATCAAGTAAGAAAAAATACTGCCCAAAAGCCAGCCCACGAGAAGTATTGCAAAAGTAAGCGGGTTCCCCCACAGGGTCGTAGCAATCGGCACGAGCCAGATGCTTGAAAAAGAAATAAGCATGACGGATAAAACCGCCAGCGCCACGAATATAACCACGCTCCATTTCCCGTCGCCCATGGAATTCGCGACATAGCCGATCATATCCTGAAAATAATTCTCAAATGTTTTTGAACCCCAAAAAACCGCAACCAAGATGATGACAACCAGAATTATTTTTAAAATTTTAGAGTAAGACATAAGAAGGTTTCTAATAAAATTCATAGATTTTTATCAAAAAAAGTTCCTGACTCCTTTTACTTTTACCTCAGCCTATCTCCGACTTGATTTTCTCGTACGAGCGGCTGGAATAAGCCATGCCGAGGAGAAGGCCGGTGAGGCCGAAGAAAATATCTTCCCAGAAGTCGACCACGATAGGTTTGGCGTAGTCGAGGAAGAGCTTGGTGCTGAAGATTTTATCGAGCATAAACTGAAAACCTTCCCAAGTGAAGAGACCGATGAAAAGGACGGCAAAGATTGTCCAGAGAACGGATTTCTTTGAAAACTCTTTCTGCCGGATTTTGGAGAACAGGAGCGCGAAGATGAGAAACAGAGGCGCCAAGACGAGCGGCACCACGATATGCAGGAAGCGGTCGTATTGAAATTGAGCTCCAAACTCGTGTAAGTAGAGCGAGCCGGGCGCGTTCGCGAGCACAATGAGGAGTCCGATGAAGCCTATCCTGTCGAGCCAAACGCCTCTTTCGACGCCTTTCAACTTGATAAGAAGATTCGCGGAGAACCAGAAGAAAATTATTATGCCGGGGATGATGACGGAGTAAGGGATGATTAAAGAAAGCCGCCCCAGCCAGAAAGCGTCAGTGATGGCGGTGAGTACGGAGAGGAATATAGCCAGTGTGAAGTACATAAAATTAACGGCTCTAGACTAGCTAAGAGCTAATAATTACTTTTAATATTTTAAGTATATCATGTTTGTAATTGTAGCGAAACTCGCATTCTTTTAAATGAAGCAAAAATGTTTTCCGATTTAAAAAAGGTTCCTGACACCTTTCACTCTTTTACTTAAACCAACAGCGTCAAAATCACAGCCACGCCAAGCGGAACCAAGATATTGTCATCAATCAAAAATG